>JAKPEE010000107.1 GCA_029552125.1 Bacillota bacterium
AAGAAAAAAGGATGAGGACAAGGATTAGTAAATTTTGGTATCACCTACCCCCCTAGGGGGGTAGGTGATACCCCAGGGTTGTACCGTAGGTGGTCAACTTTTCGAGTCCCGATCCGGTCAACTTTTCGGTTACCGAAAACAAGCGCTTTGGATATCGCCCTTTGTGAATGCCTTCCATGCTCGTGCAATTAATATAAAAGAGGAGTCCCCGGCCAGCCATGATTTGCATTTTCTCTTTTTTTTTGCTACAATATGGCGTAAAGTATTTTTACTTTACGGGGGTGCCATGCTCGAACAGCTCAACCGGATTAACGTGCTCTATGACATTTACAGCCCCCTCTTAACCGGGCGGCAGCAGGAAGTTTTAAAGTTGTATTTCAGCGACAATCTTTCCCTGGGTGAGATTGCGCAGGAATATGGCATCAGCCGGCAGGCGGTGCATGATTTAATCCGCCGGGCGCTCTCTTCCATCGAAGCGTTCGAAAAAAAGTTGGGTCTATACAGTCTTTTTCATTTCCAGCAGGAGCGGCTGCTGGAAGCCGACCGTATTTTGCAGAAAGCGCAACCGGACAGTGCTGACCTGGAGCGGCTTAAAGAGATCGTGCGGGAGTTGCGCCAGAGGAACGAGCAGTAGTAGTTCCTGTTCAAAGCCTGTGTATGAACAAAGATTAAATGTGAGGGTGTTACATGTTTGCCAACCTGGCGGAAAAGCTGCAGCGGACTTTAAAAAATCTGCGCGGCAAGGGAAAACTAAGCGAAAAAGACGTGGACGCGGCCATGCGCGAAATTCGCCTCGCCTTGCTGGAGGCGGATGTTAACTTCAAAGTGGTCAAGGATTTTGTTGCTTCCATACGGGAACGGGCCGTGGGGCAGGAAGTCTTAAGCAGCCTCACTCCCGGGCAGCAGGTGGTCAAGATTGTCCACCAGGAGTTGACCCGGCTGATGGGGCAGGAGCAGAGCCGCCTCGCGACCGCCCCTCACCCCCCGACGGTGATCATGATGGTGGGCTTGCAGGGATCCGGCAAGACCACTACCGCGGTTAAACTGGCGCTGCAGTTGAAGAAGGGGGGGCGCAATCCCCTGCTGGTGGCAGCCGATATTTACCGGCCCGGCGCGGTGCAGCAACTGGAGATTTTAAGCCAATCGGTGGCCCTGCCCTGTTACAGTCACAGCGGGGCCACCCCGGTAGAGATTTGCACCGGGGCGCTTAAACAGGCCTTCCGGGAGGGAAACGACCATGTAATTATCGATACCGCGGGCCGGCTGCACCTGGATGAAGCCATGATGCAGGAGCTTAAAGAGATCAAGGCTGCGGTTAAACCGGCCGAAGTGCTCCTGGTGGTGGACGCCATGACCGGCCAGGACGCGGTCAATGCGGCGGCTGCGTTTCACGAGTCGGTGGGCCTGACCGGGATTATTCTGACCAAGCTGGACGGCGATACCCGCGGCGGCGCCGCCCTCTCCGTGCGGGCCGTGACCGGCTGCCCGGTCAAGTTTGCGGGGGTTGGCGAAAAGGTGGAGGCCCTGGAGCCGTTTCACCCCGAAAGGATGGCTTCGCGCATCCTGGGGATGGGGGATGTGCTTTCGCTAATTGAGAAGGCCGAAGCGGCTATGGATCGAGACAAGGCGCGGGAACTGGAAAAGAAGCTGCGCCGCCAGGAATTTACCCTGGAAGATTTTCGCGATCAACTGCAGCAACTGCGCTCCATGGGCCCACTGGATCAGATCCTGGAGATGCTGCCCGGAGGGGCCATTCCCCCGGAGATTAAGAAGCTTTCTGTAAATGAAAAACAATTTACCCGGATTGAAGCCATTATCGGGTCCATGACCAGAGAGGAGCGGCAAAATCCTTCTATTATTAATAGCAGCCGCAGGCGCCGCATCGCCCGGGGCAGCGGCACTACGGTCCAGGAGGTGAATCGCCTGCTTAACCAGTTCTCCCAGATGCAGAAGATGTTTAAACAGATGGGGAACCTGGAGAAGCAGGGCCGGTTAAAGAAGTTAAAAAAAGGAAAACGGGGATTTCCCTTTTTCTAATGTTCTTACCCGTGCTACCAGCCAGCGCCCCTCGCCCGGGGGAATCATGCGGCTGAGTCGCCACTCTTTATTAATTTCACAGTAAACGGACACGGAGGTGAACCAGTTGGCAGTCAGAATAAGGTTAAAAAGAATGGGCGCCAAGAAAAAACCGTTTTACCGTATCGTCGTCGCCGATTCTCGTTTTCCGCGGGACGGCAGGTTTATCGAGGAAATAGGGTATTACAACCCTACCACCAAGCCGACTACTTTCCAGGTAGACCAGGAAAAGGCACTGCAGTGGCTTTCCCGTGGAGCCAGGCCGTCCGATACGGTCAAAGAGCTGTTTGACAAGGCCGGCCTGATTAAATAGAATGCCGGGAGGTTGAGATGAAATGAAACAGTTGCTGGAGCATATTGCCCGGGCCCTGGTGGATCATCCCGATCAGGTGGAAGTGAGGCAGATTAACGGGGAACGCTCTATCCTTCTGGAGTTGAAGGTTGCCCCCGAAGATATGGGCAAAGTAATCGGGAAGCAGGGCCGTATCGCCAAATCCATCCGTACTGTGATCAGCGCCGCCGCCATGGGGGCGAATAAACGGGTGATGGTGGAAATAGTGCAGTAATCCCGGATTTTCCGGGGGACCCGGCACGCAAAAAGGATGGTTTTTGTAATGGAAGATTTGAAGGAAGAGGTGGCTATCGGGCAAATCCTCTCGCCGCACGGGGTTGCCGGGCTGTTGAAGGTTTTTCCGTACACCGACTACCCCGAACGCTGCCGCAAGCTGAACCGGGTAACCCTGGAGTTAAACGGAAAGCGCGACCGGCTGGAAGTGGAGCGGGCCTCGCTTTACGGCCGTTTCTGGCTGTTAAAGTTCAGCGGGGTTGACAACCGCGAGCAGGCGGGCCGCCTCACCGGCGGGGTGCTCTGGATTCCGAAAGCCGAACGGGTAACGCTGCCTGAAGGGCACTATTTCTTTGACCAGATTGAAGGACTCCAGGTCTATACCGGCGCGGGGGAGTTGCTGGGGGAGGTTGCAGAGGTCATCCCTTCCGGCGGCCATGATCTTTACCGGGTCAGGCGGAAATCCGGCCAGGGTAAAGAGTTTTTGCTGCCGGCGGTAAAGCAGTTTATTAAGCAAATCGATCTGGCGGCAGGCCGCATGGTGGTCGAGCTTCCGGAAGGTTTAACCGATCTGTAGCGGGTGCATTTCTTATGCGAATCGACATAGTGACCATATTTCCCTCAATTTTCCAGGGGCCGTTTAGCGAGAGTATGATTAAGCGGGCCCTGGAGCAGGGCGTTGTGGAGATAAACCTGGTAGACCTGCGCCTTTTCGCTGCAGGGAAGCATCGCCAGGTGGACGACTCCCCTTACGGCGGCGGATGCGGGATGGTGTTTAAACCGGAACCGCTCTTTGCCGCGGTGGAGCACCTGAAAAGCGGGGCGGAAGGCGCTTCTTCCCGGGTCATCTTACTTTCGCCCCAGGGCCGTATCTTTAACCAGCCCCTGGCACGGGAGCTTTCCCGGGAGAGCCACCTCATTTTGATCTGCGGCCGCTACGAGGGGGTGGACGAACGGGTGAGACAGGCTCTGGTAGACGATGAGATCTCCATTGGCGACTATATCCTAACCGGCGGGGAGCTGGCGGCAGCGGTGATTACTGACGCGGTGGTGCGCCTGATCCCCGGCTTCTTGCCTGAACAATCCGTAGAAGAAGAATCATTCAGCGCCTCGCTCCTGGAATACCCGCAGTATACCCGGCCGCCCGAATATCGTGGCATGGCGGTGCCGGAAGTGCTCCTTTCGGGCAATCACGCCGCTATTGCCGCCTGGCGCCGCCGGAAGTCGCTGGAGCGTACTTTACAGCGCCGGCCGGACCTGCTGAAAAGGGCCCGCCTCTCCCGGGAGGAGTGGGAATACCTGAGGCAGTTTAAGCCGGAGCTGGCAGCCGCCCTTGACAGGGGCAGTGAAAAAGAGTAAATTTAGGCAGTACCGCATAAGATTATACCTGCCGGGCAGCAGATTATAGAAAGGTGTGACCCATAGATGGACCTGATTAAAGAAGTGGAAAAAAAGTATTTAAAGGAAGACATTCCTAATTTTTCTCCCGGTGACACTGTGCGCGTCCACGTCAAGGTGGTGGAAGGCACAAGGGAGCGGACCCAGGTTTTTGAAGGCGTGGTCATCAGGCGGCAGGGCAGCGGCCTCAAGGAAACTTTTACCGTGCGCCGCGTCACTTACGGCATCGGGGTCGAGAGGGTTTTTCCCCTGCATTCCCCGGTAATCAGCCGTATCGAGGTAGTCAAGCAGGGAAAGGTGCGCCGGGCCAAACTTTATTACCTGCGCAAGCGTGCCGGTAAAGCGGCCCGCATTAGAGAGCGTATCTAAATAACGTTAGGGATGGTTTAAAATGAACCAATCAAAAGAAGTATGGGAATGGATCCGCTCCATTGCGGTCGCCGTACTTCTGGCCCTGGTCATCCGCTTCTTTCTTTTGGAAGTGTTCGTGGTGGAAGGGCGCTCGATGTATCCTACCCTGGAAGATTATAATCGTGTCGTAGTCAACAAGATTATTTACCGCTTTGAGGAACCGCAGCCGGGGGATATTGTTGTTTTTGAGTATGAGCCCAGCCGCGATTTTATCAAGCGGGTCATCGGTGTGGGCGGTGATACCATTGAAATTCGCGACGGTGTCGTATACCGCAACGGTGAAGCTTTGAACGAACCCTACCTGCTGGACGGAATGGACCAGCAGCCAAGCTTTGGACCGGTGGAGGTGCCTCCCGGCACTCTCTTCTTGATGGGTGACTATCGTCACAACAGCCTGGACAGCCGTGATCCGCGGGTCGGGTTTGTTCCCCTGGAAAAAATCAAAGGGCGGGCTTTCCTGGTTTTCTGGCCTCCCGGGGAGGCTAGAATCCTTGACCACAAGGTGGAACAGCAATGAGAGGCCAGTGGTTTCCCGGTAATATGGCCCGTGCCCTGCATCAGCTCAAGGAAGATCTGAAGCTGGTGGACCTGGTCCTGGAACTTCTGGACGCTCGCATTCCCGCCAGCAGCCGTAATCCAGTATTAACCAGGCTGATCGGCGGTAAGCGCCGTTTAATCTTGCTGCACAAAGCCGACCGGGGCGAACCTGAAATGAATGCCCGGTGGCTTTCTTTTTTTCAACAGCAGCACCAGGAAGCGCTGCCTTTTAGCGTACATACACCCCGGTCGGCGGTGAACCTGCTGAAATATCTGCAGCGCCAGGGGCAGGCGCTGCGCCGGGGCCGGATCAGGAGGCCGCTGCGCCTGATGGTCGCCGGAATCCCCAACGTGGGCAAATCAACCCTGATCAACTTCCTGGTGAAAGGTGCGCCGGCCCGCACTGGCAACTGCCCCGGGATTACCCGCGGGCGGCAGTGGATCCGCCTTTTGCCCGGGGTGGAGCTCCTGGATACGCCGGGTGTCCTCTGGCCCCATATATCTGAGCGCACCGCCATGCCCCTGGCCGTGGTGGGAGCCTTGCCCGCCGCCCGCCTGGATTTACAGGAAATGTCCCTGTGGCTGCTGGCAGCATTTCTGGAACGTAATAGTGAAGCGGCGCTGCTGAAGCGTTACCCCGGCCTGAAGCCAGGCGATCCCGCCGCCATGCTGGAGCAGATCGGGGCCATATCGGGTTTTCTGCAGGCCACAGGAAAAATCGACCTGGAACGGGCTGCCGCCCGGCTGCTCAGCGATTTTCAAAACGGCAGGCTGGGCCGGTTGACCCTGGAAGCCCCGCCTGAGTGAGAAGTGGGAAGTGGGAAGTGAGATGTGAGATGTGAGATGTGGGAAGTGAGATGTGGGAAGCGAGAGGCGAGAGGTGTGACGGACAAATGCAGTTTGACAAGATGAGCCTGGAGCAGGTCGCGGCCTACCTGGAGCAGGCCCCTTCACTCAGCGCCGGCGAAGAAGCGGCCCTGGCAGAAGACTGCCGGGCCGGCGCCCGCAGCCTTTTGCATCGCTACCGCAGGCGCCGGCTGCAGCTACAGCAGGAAGCAGAGCGGCTGGAGGGCATGCTGTCCGAAGAGCGAATATTCTGGAACAGCGGCGTAAATTATGTGGCCGGAGTGGATGAAGCCGGGCGCGGTCCCCTGGCCGGGCCGGTGGTTGCCGCCGCCGTGATTTTACCGCCGCAAACGGTGATCAGTGGTTTAAATGATTCCAAACAGCTTACCCCTGGCGCGCGGGAGGCGCTCTACGGGCAGATCATGGAGCGGGCTGTGGCCGCAGCTGCCGCTTTCGCCAGCGTGGCTGAAATTGAAGAGCTGAATATATTCGGTGCGCTCATGCTGGCCATGCGCCGGGCCGTGGCGGCGCTAAAGGTTACCCCCGGGGCTGTCCTGGTGGACGGTTATCCCATCCGGGGACTGAATTTGCCGCAAAAGGCGATTGTGCGGGGGGACAGCCTCTCGCTATCCATTGCCGCCGCTTCTGTCATCGCCAAAGTCACCCGGGATCGCTATATGCTTGAGTTGCACCGCCGCTACCCGGAATACGGGTTTGAGCGGCACAAAGGTTATGCCACCACCGAACATCGCCTGGCCCTGGCCCGCTTTGGCCCCTGCCCGGAGCACAGGCTTTCCTTTGACCTGGCCGGATTAAAGCGGCAGGGGGAAAGGTGTCCATGACCCGGCGGCGGCTGGAGGTGGGGGCGGCCGGCGAGGCGGCAGCGCGGGCATACCTGGAAGAGAAAGGCTATGCTATTGAAGAGCTTAATTTTCGCTGCCCCCTGGGCGAAATCGATATCATCGCCCGGGAAGGTTCCATGCTGGTTTTCTGCGAAGTGCGCACCAACACCGGGGGCGACCTCACCGCGGCCCTGGAATCCATGACCCCCTCCAAGCTCAAAAGATTAAGAAGGCTGGCGTTGTATTACCAGCAAAAAGTTTACGGCAGCGATATACCCTGCCGCTTTGATTTTCTGGCGGTTTTACTGGATCCAGAGAACCGGCAGGCCCTGGAGATTAAACATATTCAAAATGTAGTGTCTGGCTGATACTACCTGCCGCGCGGTTTTTTTACCATCGCCCTCATAAAGGCTAAAAATTAAATTATGTTAACATAATATTATCGATGCTTAATAAAGATTAAAGAATACCCCGAAAGAGCCTGTTTGCCAGGCTCTTTTTTGTTAATTATAATTATGTTTACATAACGCCGAATCAATATTTGTACGGGGGAACCATTTTCAGGGGTGAACCGCGCAAGCGGGGGGATAACTCCATTCCCCAACCCGTCAGCTAACCCCGGAGGCGAAGTAAAGGAGGTTTTACTTAACGTGTTTAGATCACTGAAGACAATCCTGTTACTTTCCCTGTGCCTGGTGCTCCTCGGTTCAGCCGCTGCGGAAGCAGCCATTAACCATACCGTGCAGCGAGGCGAGACGGTATGGCTGATCTCGCAGCAGTATGGCTCTTCCGTGGCCGCCATCAGCAAGGCCAATAACCTGGCCAACGCGAGTCTAATCTATCCCGGGCAGGTGCTGGTTATCCCCAATAAACACCGGGTCGCCCCCGGTGAGACGCTGTGGCTTATCTCCCAGCGTTATGGCAGCACCGTGGCCGCCATTGCCGGGGCCAGCGGCGTCACCAACACCGCCCTGATTTATCCCGGCCAGATTTTAACTATCCCCGGTGAAGGCAGCAGCGCTCCGGCGCCGTCGTCTCCGATAATAAACATTTCCGCGGCGGAACGGGATCTGCTGGCCCGCCTGGTCCGGGCTGAAGCGGGGGGCGAGCCTTACCTGGGACAGGTAGCGGTAGCCGCTACTGTTTTGAACCGGGTTAAAGATCCCCGCTACCCCAACACTGTATCGGGAGTGATCTACCAGATTTCGGGTGGCTATTACCAGTACTGCCCGGTCCAAAACGGCACCATCAATCTCCCCGCCACCCAGACCGCAATTAACGCCACTAACGATGCACTAAACGGTTACGATCCCTCCCTGGGGGCCACCGGTTTCTATAACCCGAGTAAAACCACGAACCAGTGGGTGCGCAGCCAGCCCGTGACGACAGTCATCGGCAACCATATTTTCTTCCGCTAGAATATCCCCTAATAGAATAGAAGCACTATTTAGAATTATGACTCCAGGGGCTGCTGTAAAGGCAGCCCCCTTTTTATGTTTTGTTATCGCGAAACTATTCCCCGCCGGCCATGCCCTGTTTAACGTTTGTTGAACTTAACGATAATTTGGGCCACCATTCTCTTATCGGCGTTTCTGGCCTTCGATAACTGGTACATTCGGCTTTTCCTGCTGCTTATTGCTGCCGCCGTTACGCCGCACATTCTTTTATAAAAACTTTAGAGTTATAGTTGTTAAGCAAAGTAACCGTTAGCGGACATGCACATACAATATTGATGTAAACAAGTATGCGGCTTTTAACGGGCTGTCCTGTTGCCGCTACTCCTACTGTTTAGAATTAGGGAGGCTTTTTTATTGACCGAAAAAGAAAAAGCAAAAATGCCACCCAGGCTGTCCCCGGAAGAGATGGATCTGTTTGCCCGGCTGGTGCATGCCGAAGCGGCGGGAGAACCTTTCGTGGGCCAGGTAGCGGTGGCCGCCTCGGTTTTAAACAGGGTCAAAGACCCCCGTTACCCTGACACGGTGCGCGAGGTAATCCTGCAGGTAATAGACGATTACTACCAGTACTCGCCGGTTTTGGACGGCCGGATCAATTTGCCGGCCAATGACAGTGCGTACCGGGCCGTCCGCCTGGCGCTCTTAGGTTTGGATCCGACCGGTGGCGCCACCGGTTTTTATAACCCTGCTTTAACCGATGATCAATGGGTGCGCACCCGTCCGGTTACTAAAAAAATTGGCAACCATGTCTTTTTCCGATAAACAGAGGGAGGCCGTCCCTAAAGGAAGGCCTCCTTTTCATTGTAATCATTTGGATCTCCCGCGCCTGCAGGAGCATTATCCCCTGCCCTTTTTCCGGTGGATTTCCATTTTCACCGCCTGAACCCGGTGTGCTATACTGATGGCGGAAGGAGGAGTAGCCATGATTTATATTGCGGTGGTCGGCGCTTCCCGCTGTAACAGAGAGACAGCCGCCCTGGCTGAAGAAACAGGCGCGGAAATTGCCCGGCGCGGGGGTGTGTTAATCTGCGGCGGCGGGGGCGGGGTAATGGAAGCGGCTGCCAAAGGAGCCCGCAGTGCCGGGGGTATGGTGCTGGGCATCTTACCGGGCGATGATCCGCGCGGCGGCAACCGCTATCTCACCATGGCCGTAGCTTCCGGCCTCGGTGAAGCCCGCAACGCAATCATCGCCCGTACCGCTGATGCATTAATCGCCGTGGGCGGTGAATACGGCACCCTCTCCGAGGTGGCCCTGGCTCTCAAAATGGGCAAACCTGTAATCGGTCTAAAAACCTGGATCATAAAGCCGCCCTGCCCCCTGGAGGGAGGAATCGTCTATGCCGCCAGCCCCGGTGAAGCAGTTAATTTAGCCTGCGCGGCGGCAGGAGTTCCGGGAATCTAAGGTAGATTTTGCAGGTTTGGCGGACGCCGCGCAGTTTTTTAATAGAGTAGCTAATCACTGTTCTGGTCCGGCTGCCGGTAAGCCATGACCCAGATTTCTGTTGACTGCGGCAGCGAACCGGCTACGAATTGCACCGTATCCCCCTGGTGGATCACCGGGAAGGGCAGCTCCAGGTTTAAGAAATCGTCCAGGGTGCCCAGGTTCCTTTCGGGGAAGTGTTCGGTGCGGTAATGCATGGGTATGGCCACCGCCGGGGCCAGCTCTTCAATTACCCGTATCGCCTCTTCGGGTGGTAAGGTATAGTGGCCGCCTACGGGGATCAGCAGGATATCGATGGAGCCGAGTTGTTCCTTCTCTTCTTCCCCCAGGGGGTGCCCCAGGTCGCCCAGGTGGGCCAGGCGCAGGATAGCCGTCTCCACCACAAAGATGCTGTTTTTCCCGAGCCATGCTCCTTCCCGGTCATCGTGGTAGGTGTCCACGGTGTAAACATTAAGGCCGGCGAACTGGTGGACAATCCGGTTCCAATCGCCGCTGTCCCGGTCCACGCCATAAAGGGTAACGGCGTTGGCACCGCCTCCTTCAATATAATCGTGATCAAAATGGTTGTGGCTGACCGTAACCAGGTCGGCTTCCGTGGCGATAGTGCCGTAGCCTAGACTGGGGCTGTACGGATCCATCAGAACCTTGACCATATAATTTAGCTCAAAAGAGGCCTGGCCCAGGTAAGTCAAAGAAAGCGGAGGTTCCGGCTGCAACTCCTCCTGGTCCTGCTCCGGCTCCTCCTTTGCTTCCTCCCCGTTCCCGCAGCCGCAAAATAGCACCATCACCGCCAGCGCCGCCACAATCAACTGCAGGAAATGCTTGTTTTTCATCAGAACACACCCCTGGTAAAATTTATATGCCTGAAGCAAAGGCCTTAGTAGTATAACTGCCTGCCACTGAAAAAAAGAACGCCGTTTGGCGCGCAGTACCGGCGGCGTCTAAATCGGGATAACTATTTTAAAAAAGGATATTTGCTGTGCTATCAAGAATTAATGAAAATACAAACTGCAGCAATTGATTAAAAAAATTCTGGAGGTGTAAGAATTGGATTACCTCTACTTTCCGGGATGCACCCTCAAGGATAAAACAGCTTCCATCATGGAAAAAACAGCTTTGACGGCTGCTGCTGCGCTGGGGCTGCCTTTAAAAGAGATTGATGAATGGCAGTGCTGCGGTGCAGTTTATCCCTTGACCGAAGATGAATTTATAACCCTGGTTTCACCGTCCAGGACACTGTATAAGGCTCAGCGAAAGCCCGTGGTTACCCTCTGCTCCGCCTGTCATCATGTGCTCAAGCGCACCGGGGTAAGGCTGGCTGCAGATAAAGAAGCCAGGGATAAAGTAAGCTACTGCCTGGAGCAAGAGTATCCCGGTGAAACGCCGGTACTGCACTACCTGGAACTTTTGCGGGATGAACTGGGCTGGGCTGCGCTCAAGGAAAAGGTTAAAGCGCCCCTGGAAGGACGCCGCCTGGCGGCTTATTATGGATGCATGTTGCTGCGCCCGGCTAAAGAAATGGCCTTTGACAACCCGGAAAAGCCTCGCATTATGGAAGACTTCTTGCAGGCTTTAGGAGCGGAAGTAATTACCTTTCCTTTCCGCAACAAGTGCTGCGGGGCATACCTGGCAGTAACGGAGCAACAGGTTATGGAAGACACTGCCAATAAGATCGTAACCATGGCGCTGGAATACGGGGCGGAAGAGTTGACCACCGCCTGCCCCCTCTGCCGCTACAACCTGGAGCAAACACCAATAGTTCGTGATGGGAAGTTGAAGATCTCCTTTTTCAGCGAACCTCTGGCGGCGGCTTTAAATCTGGAAGAGCAGGAGGTTATGAGCTAATGCAAAATCAGGGCAACCCGGTAAAGAAGCTGCATAGCGAAATTATGGAAAGAAGCGGTCAGGACTTTTACAAATGCATCCAGTGCGGGAAATGCACGGCAGGGTGCCCGGTAGTCTCGGCCATGGACCTGCTCCCCCGCGAAGTATTGCTCTACCTGCAAATGGGGCAAGTAGAGAAACTCATGAACAGTAAAACCCCCTGGATTTGCGCTTCCTGCTTTACCTGCGGCGCCAGGTGTATAAAAGACATAGATTTGGCCCGCATTATGGAAGCAATTCGGGCCAAAATACTGCGGCCCCGCGGCGCGAATGCCTTAAGTCCCGGGGAGATACCGAAGGAGTTGCTACAAAAGGTGCCGCAGCAGGCCCTGGTAAGCTCTTTTCGCAAGTATACGCGCTGATCAGCCGACTTGATGATACGGTCATGGGGCGCGCATGGAAAAATTGATCTGCCCGAAAGCCCGGTGTAAAAGTTGCCGGGCTTTTTTCTTCATGTGTTGGGTAACAATCAGCAGGTAATCTAAGTTTAGCTTATGATAAACAATGGATAACTAGGTAATTAAGACTTGGAGTAAGAATAAATGATATTGGCCCGTTTGGTCAGCAAATTTCAAGCGTGCGGGGAATCATGATCTGGATACGCCTGATGTGAGAACACCTGGTTGCGGCATAATTATATTCTTCAGTTAAAAACGTTATTGTAAATTAAAACTGGGAGGTATTTTCAACCTCCCAGATATACATCCTGGAACCCGTCAGCCGTTGTTTTACTGCCCATAAACCTGTGAATCCCGGTTAATTATTTGCATTTTGTGACAGTAATGATTCACAGATATTCGTTACCGACTTGAATGCCTCCAACTCTTTAAGAAATTTATCTGCTTCCCTGCGAACATGGTCAGTGACAACAGGATCCGGAATAATACTGAGCACCCGGCAAAGGACAACCAGCTCATGGGTCAGCGCCTTAAAATCGCGAAGTTCGTTGGTTCTGTCATTTACTTCGAAGATGAACCGTACAGCGGCATTGAAAAACCGGGGATCCGCTTCCGACATTGACTCCAGGTCGCGGGCTGTCTCCAGCAACCTGCGGAATACCTCCAGGAGCGCTTCAGCCTGTTCGATAAGCTGGCGCTCAGAAGGATCGAGCAAGTGAATGATAAACTCGATATGCTCTTTCATAATGCGCAGCCAGAATACTGCCCTCTTAAGAATTTGTTGCAAAGAGTCTAATGGTTTTGGCGGGTTGATCAGTATCTCCAAGAAATGGATGGCCTCACGGGTAATATGGTCAAGAAACAGTGGCAGTATAGCAGTCCGTATCTGGCACTGGATGATCATTTTAAGCAGCCCGCGTTTGAAAGCTATCAAAGCCTTGACTGCAGCGATAATTTCCGCCAGCAGCTTGGGGCTGATAACCTTTGCCTGTTTTACTTTGTCTTCCAGAGCCTGGAAGCGCTCAAAAAAGGCGCGAGCCTCCGCAATTAACTGGGGTTGATCGCAGGGTAAGCCAGCAGCAATAAACAGGGCGTGTTCTTTCATGATGGTTACCCAAAAGCGAATTTCTTGAAGGCGGCCATTGGTAATCGGATCTTGTGGTTTCCAATTTTCCTCCGGTGTTTGACTGTCCAAATTCAAAACTTTTTACCCCTTTCTGGCATGTCTTAATTAAACAAGCAATATATTACTTTCCATAAGGATAAGCCTTATCCATAATATATTCTCAACGTATGTCTATGGTTACATTAATCAAGGGGCTTTTCAGTTGTATAAACGGGATGCTCTTTTAACTTGTAGGCGTTATCACCGCATACCACCTGATTGGCGGGCCGGTTATCTATATGATGTTCTATTGTGGTATAATCTTACAGAGAACTCGTTTTCGCTGAAGTCTTCGAAAGTAATGGAGGATATTTGGGTGGGGACGAGAAGGGATGTAAGCGTTGATGTAAGCCGTAGAAGTTACTTTTAACATCTTCATGTTTTAAGGAGAACTTTTCTTATATTTTGAACTTTATATTAAATAACTTTTAATAACGAGGGGTGAGATATATTTGTATACCTTAGGTTTACTTGAAAACCAAGAAGAATGTTCCCGCTACCCCATAATTTCCGAAAGCTGACGGTATTGCCTGTCCAGAGATAGCCGTATATAATGGCCATATTAAATATTAGAGAAAGGAAAGACGCCTCTGTAAATGTACTGCAGTGGTCAGCAACAGTACTAGAGGCGTCCCAAAACATGATATGGTATGGTCATTGTATCAAAATATCAACTGATTGAAAACCCCGCCCGGGGTGTTTGATCGTGTCAAGGCACTGTAGGTATTTAGAAACCCCGCATTCAGATTAAACAACACTTTTTTCATTTAACTGCTTCAAAACCATTCGGGTGAAGTTACTGCCACTACGAAACAGGGGAACGTTATTGAGATACTCTAAGCC
>JAKPEE010000140.1 GCA_029552125.1 Bacillota bacterium
GCAAGACAAAAACAACCTGGCCGGGCTGGGGGCCTACGATCACTCACCGGGGAGTGCTATACGCTTCGAGAGCCGGGCGGAGTGCGTGATGTTTCTGGCCCGCCTGCTGCGGGAGCGGCCGGGGGAAAGCCTGGAGGAGATCGGGACGTGGTATGCGAGTGATCCTCGGTGGGCCGCGAAGGTGGCGGGGTGCATGCGGGTGATTGTGGAGGCGGGGAGATGACGCACCTATCCTTATTTTCCGGCATCGGCGGCCTTGATCTTGCCGCTGAAATGGCAGGATTCAAAACTGTTGGTCAGGTAGAAATAGACCCTTCAAGCAAATTACCCTGGCATGAACAGTATAATGTGAAATTGTTATTTAAACATTGGCCTAATGTACCGAAATGGGGTGATATTAAAGATGTCACAGCAGAAACCTTCGAGCAAAAAACGGGAATCAAGCCGGGAACCCTGGCCGTTCTCAGCGGCGGCTTTCCTTGTCAACCGTTTAGCGCGGCAGGTAAACGAAGGGGGGAAAGCGACAACAGATATTTATGGCCTGAAATGCTCCGCGTCATTTGCGAGATTAGACCTCGCTGGATCGTGGCGGAAAACGTGCGGGGGATTCTCTCAATTGACACTGGACGGACATTCGGAAGAATACTGTCAGACCTGGCCCAAAATGGGTATCGTGTCGGATGGCTATGCTATGGAGCTGGTGATATTGGGGCGCCGCATAAAAGAGAAAGGGTCTTTATTGTGGCGCACTCCGCAAGCGCACAATGCCATGCAGGGGCCGAAGTCAAAAGAGTTTTACGAGGAGTGCCAGAAGACGGGCAAAAGCATGGTTACCCTGACAGATCAGGTGAAACACGAAACCTGGCCGACGCCGAGAGCAGGCAAGACAACAGACGAGAACCCGGAGAGCTGGCAGAAAAGGCAGAAGCAGGGGCAAGTTGCAACCCCGCCGTTAACCCTGGCAGTCAAGATGTGGCCCACACCCCACAGCACCTGCTCAACCGGCCCCGGCAAGCAAGGCAGGCAGGGCGGGGAGAATTTGCAGACGGCGGCACAGGGCCAACTCAATC
>JAKPEE010000021.1 GCA_029552125.1 Bacillota bacterium
TAACGTCATGGATTCATCCATTGCCCGGTCTGCCGACGAGGTCATTTACACCCGCGCCGGCCTGGAAATCGGAGTCGCCTCAACCAAAGCCTTCATTGCCCAGGTGGAAGTGCTGCTTCTGCTCGCCCTTTACCTGGCCACCCACCGGAGCCGCACCGCGCCCTCGCCGCTCTCCCAGCTCACCCCGGAGAGGCTCTCTCACTTCATCGAGCAGATTTACCGGCTGCCCGCCGTCCTCGAGCGCCAGCTGGCAGACGAAGAGGAAACCGTCAAACAGCTCGCCGCCCGCTTTATTCACGCCCACGATTTTATCTACATGGGCCGCGGTATAAATTATCCCGTGGCTCTCGAGGGTGCACTGAAGCTCAAAGAAATTTCCTATATTCACGCTGAGGGCTATCCGGCCGGCGAAATGAAACATGGACCGATTGCCCTGATTGACGAGCAGGTACCAGTCATGGCTCTGGCCACCCGCGGCAGCCAGCTCAAAAAAATCATTTCGAACCTCCTCGAAGCGAAGTCACGGGGCGGAACTATCATTGGACTCATCAGCCGTGGCGACAGCGAAACACGGGCGCTCCTTGACCACGCCATCGAGGTTGAAGATGTGGACGAATATTTCCAGCCCTTCGTCAATACTGTGCCGTTGCAGCTCTTCGCTTATTTTGTGGCTGACTTAAAAGGAACCGACGTCGACCAGCCCCGCAACCTGGCCAAAAGTGTCACTGTCGAATGATGGGGACGTGATACTCTGTCCCTCTTTTTTGCCTACCCTGATTTCTAAGTGCTTGTCCGCCAATGATTTACAAAAAGGGGACGTGATACTCTGTCCCCGGTGTCAATATAAACCAGGGGCACGATCTATATTACCTAATTACTTTTGCCATAGGAGTTAAGTAGAGACAGGTGAGGAGAAAGCTTTTGGTCAGGGGTTAAGATTACCATCCATAAGAGGGGACGTGATACTCTGTCCCTCTTTTTTGCTTATCCTGATTTTTAAGTGATTGACAGACAATAATTTACAGAAAGTGGGCAGTACAAAAAGGGGACAGAGTATCACGTCCCCATTTGTCGTCCCCATTTGTCATTTGTCGTCTTGACAAGGACGGCCTGAAGATTTAAAAAATAAATCAAGAAAAAAAATTAAAATCACAGGCTGGATGAAGAGGGGAAGATGAAGTTCCACCACCGGCTGCCGCTGCCGAGCCTGATCATTTGTGACCGATTCTGCTTCCGGCCTGCTTTTTTAATCAATTTTTCGCCGGCAATTTTCCCTCTCGGGTTTGTCCTGTTAAATTTATTGACAAATTTATTCGTCCTTATGATTTTACATGTATGACCGGCGCTCTGCCGGAAAAGGAGGGACAAAATGGGGGCTATGTCCCATCAACCCTGGCCACCAGCCAGGTTCTTTAAGATGTGGCGCTTGTCTGCTGAGGG
>JAKPEE010000023.1 GCA_029552125.1 Bacillota bacterium
TTTTTGTCAATAAAAAAGTTTAAAAGCGTGTGCCTACAGGGTTTTGGTTTTTCAAAGTCCAGCGAGGCCAAAAAGCCCCGTATTTCAAGGATTCTTAGTTTTAGAACCGCTTATATTTGCCTATTTACTGTCGAAAGCCAGCCGATTTTGAAGCAGAAATGAAATGGGGCAACCCAACCTTTGCACTAAACGGTGATTTTCATCACTGGATATGTTCAGTTCAAGTTTTAAAGAACAAGGTTTCGCTAGTCTTCCATTTTGGTGGTTTGCTTTCTGATGAGAAGAACAGGTTAATTGCCGGTAGCAGCAAGTTCTTGAGAAAGATCGAATATGATAGCCTTGACAGTATTGATGAAGAGGAAATCAAGGGTTTTATACAAAAGGCTATCGAGAAGCTTCCCTTTTTCAAAGAAAATTGGAGAGAGCTAAACAAAAAAGATTGATAGGAACCGTGGCATTTGTAAGGGAATTTAGGTGCTGCTGGTATGTGACTTTGCCGGTACTGTTATTCGTTCAGTCCCAAGATGTAGTTTATTAACATCACGCAGGCTACACTACCAGCGTACTAAATGCCCCTTGATGCGCGATTCGGTCCAGGCGATATGATCATTATTCTCCTGCACGGTTTACTCAACCAGGTTTAAAAATTAGTTCAGTGTTAGCGGCTGATGGAGTTTTTGTTAATAAAGCGTGCCGTTTCCTTTTTATGGGGAAAAGGGGCCGCCCTTTTGGGGCAGCCCCTTAAAATTTGCGGGGCTACAGCAGCAGCGGGTTTTCAATCAGCGTGGCAAATAAATAACCATGTCTGTGTCCCAGGTCGAAGGACGTTCTGCCGCGCACAAAATGCACATGGCGCCCCAGTCCTACCGGTATTTCCGGGCCGCTGATGTCTTTAATTTTGTGGAAGTGCCGCGCCGTAAAGTCTGTGTTGGTCTTAATGACATGAACATGGGTATTGCCGACAAAAATCGCCCGGCCGCTTACTCCCGCAAAGCGGTGATTGTGCAGCGTTGTTCCAGCCAGCCTGGTGCTGCCAAGGAATTCATGATTGTGACGGTTGCGTTTCCAGTTGCCTGCAGCTTTACTCACTGTTCTTCTCCTTTCCTACGAGATATATTCATGATCTATTCCAGTGTATGCTTGTTTGTCATTAAAAGTGTAAACGTAACTTGATATATGAGATAACGGGAGGCCTTTAATAGCAACTTGTGTCGATTTTTTTATATTTTACTTAAAGGGAAAATGGCCTGTTACAGCGAATTTACTCGTTTAAATAAATACTGTGGTGAAGGTAAGCGGTTGCCGGCAGCTTTTTCCGGCAATCGCGATCTAAGGGAGGTAAATACGCTGAAACAGCTAAAAACGGCCTTCATTTTATTATGGTTTATCCTGCTGGTTGGCGTTCTGTTTCTTTTTGCGGGATGTGCACCGGATAGCCCGGATTCCGTTTTGCCGGATACCGGTGACGATGAGCCCATCGAAGATCCTGAAGAAGAGGCCCGCCGCCAGGAAGAATGGGAACGCCGCAACGAGGAACTCAAAGAAAAACTGGGTAAATATTATGTGCCCCTGCCTCCCCTGGATCAGCCGGAAAACCCGCCGGTTAAAGTAAGGGGCATCTACTTTACCGGCCATTCTATCGCCTATAAAGAGCGCTATGAGCGCACGCTGAAGCTACTGGATGAGACGGAACTTAATGCCGTGGTCATTGACATTAAAGACGACCGGGGGAAGATGGCCTACAAGAGTGAAATTGAAGCAGTCAACGAGCTAAACGCCTATTACGACCCGGTGCCGCTAACCGATATCCGGGCCACCCTGGACGAGCTGCACGAACGGGGTATTTATATCATCGGCCGGATTGTCGTTTTCCGTGACAACACCATTCTGCCGGAGAAAAAACCCGAATGGTGCATCCCGCTTAAAGGCGGCGGCCTTTACCGCGATGCCGGTTTTGCTTACGGCAACCCGTTCAACGAGGAGCTGTGGGATTATAACATCGCCATCGCCAAGGAGGCGGCGCTGCTGGGTTTTAATGAGATCCAGTTTGATTATATCCGTTTCCCCGATAAAGCGGCCTACATGGAGCAGGTGGCGGACTATCCCGGCCGCAACGGCCGCACCAAGGCGGAGGCTATCCTCGGCTTTATGAAAAAAGCCCGGGAAGAACTGGAGCCGTACAATGTTCATATTGCTTATGATGTATTCGGGGTAATTGCCAGCTCCTGGGGCGACGCCGACGACATCGGGCAGATCTGGGAAGATTTTTCCGCTAACAGCGATTATATCTGCCCCATGATTTATCCCAGCCATTATTACCCGGTCAGGCAGGGCGGTGTGGTTGTCCCCTACTGGTTTGGCCTGCGCTTTCCCGACACCGACCCGGCTACAACCATCACCGGGGCACTAAGCGACGCGATCAAGCGCAACGCGGCAGTTAAAAACCCGGCCATCATCCGTCCCTGGCTGCAAGCCTTTACCGCCAGCTGGCTTGGCGGCAGCTACGGCTCCGGCAGCTATATCAACTACGGGCCCGCTGAAATCAGGGCCCAGATTGACGCGGCCCTGGCCTTAGGTATAGACGAGTATATCCTGTGGGACCCCAATAACGAAAATTACCCCCGCGCCGCTTTCTTTACCGAGGCGGAAGCGGAGCAGAGGGCTGAACAGAAGCGGCAGAGCCGCGAGGAAAAAGGGCAGGATGCCCTCGGCCGCACCGCCCGCGCCGCCGGAGAGGTTTATCTTAAATCGGTTCAGGATAAAGTATGGCGGGAAGCCTTTGCTCTGCAGCGCAACGGTCCCTCAGACGGAAACGAGTACAGGGCCTGGCTAAACAACGCTCCGGGCAGCCTTAAAGAGTGGAGCATTACCGGCACCCGCCAGGAGGGGGAGCAGGTTATCCTTCAACTGGATTTGACCGTGGTAAGCGGCGGCGAAGAGATTTTATTGCCGGATGAAGAATGGCCCCTGGTCCTGGAAAATCACATCTGGAGAATCAGCCCTTCGGAAAAATTCCTGCGGCTTCTGGTAGCGAAAGGGGAAACTTCTTAAAAACGCACACTGCTTTAACCGTAAATTTATCTCCCTTTGGGGTCGTCTAAACTAACTTTTGAGACGACCCCAACTGCCGTTACCGCTTTTCGTTTATTAATGGCTTCTTCACAATGCCTTTAAAACCGTGCCTTGCATCCTGCACCATCACCGGATCATCGGAATAACCCCTGGCCACAATGGCCTCTACTCCGGATCCAGGACCATAAGTTTTTTATCGGCCTCTTTGCCCCCTGTGCCCCCGGAACAGCAAGAGCCATTTTGAGAAGGCAATCCGTTCGCACAGGGTAGCCTGTGTGCTGCCTGAGTTGCCGCATTGCGCACCAGGCCGCAGTGGGACTATTCCTCTGTTTGCATGTTATAATAGTAAAGAAAATATCGGGTAAAGGTGGTCGGAGTTGCTGTTTAAAAATGCGTTAGAAATAATTGCCCATAAGCGTTTATCCGGGGACGACCTGTTTACCCTTCTGGAAAATATCATGCTTTACGGATCCATTAGCAGAGCCGCCGCGGAAGCGGGAGTCTCTTACCGCTATGCCTGGGGCCTGATCCAGGAGTCTGAAAAAGCGATGCAGGCAACCCTGGTAGACAAGTATGTGGGCGGTTACGCCGGGGGCGGTGCCTTGCTTACCGCTAAAGGCAAAAAACTGCTGCAGGAGTACAAGGCTTATAAACAGGCCGTCGATCACCGGCTGGAGCAGTTTATGCAGCAAACATTCCGGGGCGAAACGCAGGCAACAAAGGCAAAAGAGATGAAAAGAACGGACTACTTTCTCCTTTTGGCCAGCACCCTGGAACCGGTGGAGGCGGGCCTGCTGGATGAATTGGAGGGCGCTTATTACCTTGAAAGGGGTGTCTTGATCAGACACCTGGCAGCCGGCAGCGGCAGGGCTTTGGAGATTGCGAAAAGCGGCCGGGTGGATATGACTTTTACTCACGCTCCGGAGCTGGAAGAGCAATTCATGGCCGAAGGGTGGGGTGCCTGCCAGGCGGCAATCATGTCCAGTGATTTCATCCTGGTGGGATCGCCGGGAGATCCGGCGGGATTGGGCCGGGCCGGGCCGTCTCTTTCCGTAGCCGAAGCATTCCGGTTAATCGCAGACTCCCATTCGCCTTTTATCACCCGGGGAGACCATTCCGGCACACACCTGCGGGAGACGGCAATCTGGGAAAAATGCGGTATCATACCCGGAGGCGATTGGTATCTCTTTTACCCGGGAGTGGCCGGAAACCTGGGCGCTCTCAGGTTTGCCCGGGAAAAGGGCGCTTATATACTGGTAGATCGGGCCTCTTTTTACCTGTCGCGCAGTGAAGCTGAAATGAAGATTTTTATTGGCGAAGATGATCCGGCGCCGGAAGAACTGGCCAACACCTTTGTCTTGACCGCTGTCAACCCGGATAAAATTCCTTCCGTTCAACTGGAGGAAGCCTCCCGGTTTATGCGCTGGCTTCAAAAAGAAAAAGGCAGAGCGATTATCGACAGTTTTGGCCGTGAGAGCTATAGGGAGCCTTTATTTAAACTGAGCTCTTAACGCCACTGCCTGGTGGACCGGGCTGTTTCATTTTTTTTGATAAAAAAAGAAGGATTGCCTGTTTCCCTGTCGAATAGTAGAACCGTATAGAACGGCAATGCATAACGGTAAAATTAACTCTCCGAACCGGTTGGTCTAAACCTCCGGGCAAGAGCAGCCGGTCTGCAGGGTTAACCGGGAAACCGGTTGGCCTCCCGTGGTGGAAAGGAGAAGCTGAAAGGAATTTGCCGGTCCACCGTGGGCCGGTATTTAGTTGGGTTTTATCCCGGTAACAACCCGGAGCGGTATTGGCCCGTTATGCATGCCTGAACACATCAGGCTCTTCTCTGAATCAAGGGAGGGTAATAAGAAACAAGGAAGGTGGTTAACTGTGATGCGCGGAAAGAGCTTGAGGGGAAAAATGTGGAGTTGCTTGCTGCTGCTGCTGCTGGCGCTGCTGCTTATGGCCGCCGGCTGCGGGGGCGACGCCGGGCCGGATGATGAGGCTGCGGACCAGGGTGAGGGTGAAGTAGAAGAAAGTGTAACTATTCTTCTCTCCACTACTACCAGTACTTACGATTCGGGGCTGCTGGATTACCTTATCCCCGTGTTTACCGAACAAACCGGCATCGAAGTGGAGATCCTCTCGCAGGGCACGGGCCAGGCCCTGGAAACCGGAAAGCGCGGTGACGCTGATGTGCTGCTGGTGCACGACCGGGCTGCGGAGCTGGAACTGGTCGAGGAAGGTTTTTTTGTGGATCGCCATGACGTCATGTATAATGATTATGTCATCGTCGGCCCGGCGGAGGATCCAGCCGGCGTTAAGGACGTAGAGAGCGTCGTGGAAGCATTCAACCTAATTTCCGCAGGCGGGCATACTTTTGTTTCCCGCGGCGACGATTCGGGCACCCACCGCAAGGAGCTGCGCCTCTGGGAAGAGGCCGGTGTCGACCCGGCCGGTGCCGACTGGTACCTGCCCGCAGGACAGGGCATGGGCGCCACTTTAACCATGGCCCATGAAAACCTGGCTTATACCCTTACCGACCGGGCCACCTATGTTTCCATGAAAGATGAGCTCGAACTGGAGATTGTCCTGGAAGGCGACCCGGCTCTTTTCAACCAGTACGGGATCATGGCCGTAAACCCGGAAAAACATCCCCATGTCAAGTATGAGCAGGCGCTGCAGTTTATCGAATTTCTGATGTCGGAGGAAGGGCAGGAGCTGATCAGCTCGTTCCAGGTCGCGGGAGAAACTCTCTTTTTCCCCGGGCTGGGCATCTAAAGGGTAAGGTTTGCGGTTTATTCAGGGGCATGCTCAGCCATGCCCCTGAATGAGTTTTTCTTTAGCTTAAGGAGGATTTTTCTTGTCTAAGCTGCTGGAAGGCATCCTGGAAGCTTTTAGACTGATTATTACCCTGGACCCGTATTTAATGCAGATTGTTCGCCTGTCGCTGCAGGTCTCAGGAACGGCGATCATCCTCAGCACTCTGCTGGGTGTCCCCCTGGGCACATGGCTGGGCATGTGCGAGGAAAGAAAAACCCGGCTGATTAATAAAATTATCTATACCTTAATGGGGCTTCCCCCGGTGGTGGCGGGCTTGCTGATTTACCTGCTCCTATCTCGCCAGGGGCCCCTGGGTGTCCTGGGCTTGCTATATACCCCGGTGGCCATGGTGGCGGCGCAGGTGGCCCTGGCTTCACCCATCGTCACCGGCCTGACCATGGTCGGCATCCGCAGCCGGGGCCGGGAGGTAGAGGAGGCGGCGCGCACTCTGGGGGCGAGCCCGCTGCTCACCGCCTGGACCGTCGTCCGGGAATGCCGTTTTTCTATCCTTGGCGCCGTGGTGACCGGTTTTGGCCGGGTGGTAGCTGAAGTAGGGGCGGTCATGATCGTCGGCGGCAATATTGAAGGGCGCACCCGGGTCATGACCACTGCCATCGTTTTGGAAACCGGTAAAGGGCACTATGAGCTGGCCATTGGACTGGGATTGATTTTGCTGGCTATTTATTTTGTGATCAACTCTTTGCTTTACCACTTCCAGAAGGAAAAACCTTAAGGGGAGGGGCCCGCCGTGATGAACAGTGAACCGGTTTTACAACTGGAAAACCTGGTCAAGCGCTATGACCGGGAAGTGCTTAATATTGAACGGCTGACCCTTCACCGGGGCAAGATTTACGGCATTATCGGGCCCAGCGGCTCCGGCAAGAGCACGCTGCTGCGTATTGTCAACCTGCTGGTAAAACCCGACCAGGGCGTCATCCGCTATTTTGGCCGCTCTTATAACGGCGCCGGAGATACGCTTTTCTTGCGCCGGCAGATGACCCTGGTTTTTCAGAAAACTCTACTTTTTAAAACTACGGTTTTTGAAAATGTGGCTTACGGGTTAAAGGCGCGGGGCTTCAAAAAAAGAGAAATCCGGGACAGAGTATATGTTCTCCTGGATAAGGTGGGACTGCGGGGGATGGCCCACCGCCAGGCCGGCACCTTGTCCGGCGGCGAAGCCCAGCGGGTGGCGCTGGCCCGGGCAATAGCCTTTGAGCCCAAGCTGCTGCTGCTGGACGAGCCGACGGCCAACCTGGATCCGGCCAACGTAGAGTTGATGGAAAAATTGATTTTGGACCGGAAAATGACCGCGGATATGACCATTGCCATGGTTACGCATAATATTTTCCAGGCCAGAAGGGTGGCGGACGAGGTTATTTTTCTATACAACGGGCGGGTGGCGGAAATGGGTAATGTGGAACAGGTTTTTACGGCGCCGCAAAATCCGCAAACCAGGGAGTTTATCGAGGGGCGCATGATTTATTAATGTCCTGGATATACGGGAGGAAAGTCGATGAAAATAGGGCATTTTGAATTTAACTTGCGGGAACTATCCGGCTCCATGGGCGACTTTGGGACTCTCTTTCCCCTGGCTATCGGTTATATCGCGGTGTGCGGTCTTAATCCTGCCGGCCTGCTGGTGACCATGGGTCTGGCCAATATTGTTACCGGTATCGTTTACCGCCTGCCCATGCCCATCGAGCCGATGAAGGTGCTGGCGGTAGTGGCCATCGCCCAGGCCTGGCCTCCTTCCCTGATCTACGCGTCGGGCTTCGCCATGGGCCTTGTTTGGATCATCTTTGCCGTTACCGGTGTGATGGATTATGTGGCCCGCTATACACCCAAAGCGGTGATCCGGGGCATTCAGGTGGCCCTGGGGGTCATGCTGGCGCTGGAAGCGCTAAAACTGCTTGCCGACTGGTGGCTGCTGGGGTTGGTGGCAGTGCTCATTGTTATATTTTTAAGACAAAACCGCTATGCTCCGGCAGCCCTGGTGCTGGTAGTCCTGGGGTTGGCCATTATGTATTTTCGCGGTGATTTGGCCCAGGTAAAAGCGGCTGGCTTCAACCTGCCGCCACTGACCGCGTTTAAACCGCTGGAAGTATGGCAGGCCCTGCTCCTGGCGGGTTTCGCACAGATCCCTCTCACGGCCACCAATGCCGTCATCTCTACAGCTTCCTTAATTAAACAGTATTTTCCCGACAGGCCGGTCAGCGAGCGAAAGTTATCGCTGAACATGGGGCTTATGAACCTGGTCTTCCCCTTTTTCGGGGGCATGCCCCTGTGCCACGGCGCCGGCGGCCTGGCCGGGCAGTATTATTTCGGCGCCCGCACCGGGGGCGCCAACATCCTGGAGGGTACCCTGGAAATACTGCTGGGCGTTTTACTGGGCACCTCCATTGCTTCCCTGTTTGCGCTGTTTCCCCGGGCTATTATCGGGGCGATGATGTTCCTGGTGGGCCTGGAGATGGTCAAATTTGCCCGCGATGTCAAGCTAAACCTTGATCTGGCGGTGCTCGCTGTTACTACCCTGGTGTCAATATTACTGAACATGGCCTACGGCTTCCTGGCCGGGATGGCCGCCCATTACATCATTGTATATATTAAAAATCGCCATGCCAAAAACAGCGCAGCCGGTGGATAAAATTGCGCCGGCTGCGGCTTTTCTTTAGCGAGGCCTCCTTGGAGCGCGTTTATTCTTTGATGAACATGACTGAAGTGGCCTTGATTAAAGCGGTTATTTCGTCCCCGTTTTTGATCCCCATCTCGTCCAGGGAGCGCCTGGTGATCACTCCGGCGACGCGATTGCCGCCCCCGATGTCGACCTCCACCTCTGCGGTGACGGTACCGGGGATAACACTGGTCACGCGGCCTTTAAGTTTGTTGCGTCCGCTGATTTGCATCGGTTTTATACCTCCATCCGGCAGGTATGGCAAAGGTCGCGGTATCCTGCTTTACTGGCTTTGCCTGATCGTATTATAACCGTGGTAAGCGGTTTTTACTCAAATAGAGGCGTTCGGCCTGATTGTTATTTAATGACCAGAAGGACCGGATCGTTTTAAGTGTGCCTGTGGAGGTCCGGTGAAAATGAATGATGATCCCGGCGCCCCCTTGAGGGGAAATCACTGCCAGGCGGGTAAAGAGCAGAGTGAATATTGACATGCCGGCCGCTTAAAGGGAAGGAGGGGCCATGTGCTTAAGGGACTTATTGCCGCGCGCGGCGGGACCGTGCTGCGCGTTTTAGGGCTGCTGCTATGCTGCTGCTGTTTATCTCTGCTGCCGGCCTGCTCGCCGGATGCTTTGAAACAGGTAGAAGTGAACCCTGCCGGGGCAGTCCGGCTGCCCGCGGAAGAATATATCCTCCTCAGGGCATACCGGCCGGATATCAGCATCGAGCTGAACCGGCTGGATGGCGCCCCCGCCCGGTTTACCGTGATGGTGCAAAATATGGCGGCGGAATATGCGCAGGTAACACTCAGCGCTACCCCGGGCCGGCAAGAGGCCTCCGTTACCAGGCGCATTATTTCTGATACGGAAATTGCCCTCGATATCGAGGGCGGTGAAGGCAAGCAGATAATCGAGCTGTTTACCCGCCCTGCCGATACAGGCGGACCTGTTACTTTTGCTGTTGTCGGAGACAGCCAGGGTCGAAATGACACCCTGGCCGTGGCTCTTGATCAGATAAACCAAAGCGAGGCCGCCTTTCTGATCCACCTGGGCGACTTTACCCCCTCGGGACAGGAGGGGGAATACCTGGCCTTTCTGGAGACCTTGCAGCATCTGGCGATACCTTGCTACACGGTCCCCGGCAATCATGATATCAAGGGAAACGGAGCTATGCTTTATCAAAATCTTCTGGCGCCGTCGTTCCATTATTTCGACTACCGGGGGTTGCGGCTTGTTTTCCTGGACAGCTCCACCCTGGAACTGGGAGAGGCGCAACTGGCCTGGCTGGAGGATTTGCTGGCCCAGGGGGACCGCGGTGTTTTACTTTTTCAACATGCACCGCCAGTGGACCCGCGGGGCAAAGGGCACGCCCTGCTGGACCCGGGTGAGGCGCAGCGATTCCTGGCGTTGGCCGCTGGGGCAGGCTCCGCGGTGAAGGGCATGTTTTTTGGACATATCCATATTTACCACGCGCAAGTCGAGGACGGTATTGCCTGCGTCATCAGCGGCGGGGGAGGCGCCAGCCTCTATGCGCCGCCGGATGAAGGCGGCTATCATCACTACACCCTGGTCACAGTGACGGAGGAGGGCTCTGTCCGGGTCGAGCCTTGCCCGGTAGAACCGCCCGCGCGCTCCCTGGACATTTCCTGCTACGGCCGCAAGGGAGAGCTGGAAATTACGGCAGCGGAGCTGGAAGCCATGTCCGTCATATCCGGCCAAAGCTGTTTTCAGAATATCTACGGCAACTTCAGGGGTGAAGGCACTTACCGGGGGGTTCCCGTAAGCAGGCTGGTGGAAGCGGTAGGGGGCATGGAGCCGGGCGATCAACTGCTGGTTTATTCCGGGGACGGCTATGTCCAGGCTTATGCCTACGAAAATGTTTACCCCCGGGAGGCCGGCTGGTATGGCTACCAGGGCGATATGATCCTGGCCATTGAATATAACGGCACCACTCCCCCGGAATGGGAGGATGGCTACCGCATTGTTTTTTTACCTGAAGACGGGGTCTATGACAACAGCGATTGCGAGCATTCTTCAGCACCGGGCCAGGGGTGGCATCTCTATCAATCCGCGGGAAGCCGCTGGGTGAGAATGGTGACACGATTGGAGGTTTTGCCGTGAAAGCGCAAACGGAAAAGCAAACCAGGGCCAATTATTATTTTTCCAGCAGGGACCTGCTCGTCGTGGCCGTTTTAAGCGGCATCGGCGGGGTGATGAGCACTTACGTGGGCTACCTGGGCAATCTACTAAACCGGATTTTCGGCGTCCCTTTCGGCGCGGGGCAGTTCGCCGCGGGGCTCCATGTTTTTTGGATTATCGTGGCGGCGGGACTGGTGCGCCGTCCCGGGGCGGCCACCGCCACCGGCCTGTTAAAAGGGGTAGTGGAGCTGCTTACGGGCAGCACGCACGGTGTGGTCATCGTCCTGGTCTCTTTAATCCAGGGGCTCCTGGTGGACCTGGTTTTATTGCTATTGCGGCGCCATACCGTTTTGACCTACTCCCTGGCCGGTGCCCTGGCCGCCGCTTCCAATGTGATCGTGTTCCAGCTTTTTTATTTTTCCGGCGCCCCCCTGTTTTATATCGCCTTAATTAGCGGGCTGGCTTTTATTTCCGGGATATTGCTGGGGGGTTGCTTTGGCCGGGGCGTGATCGATATCGTTCTCAGGGCCCGTCCTTTCCGCCTGGGGGTATATCCGGGCGATGAAGCGAACCGGCTGGCGGCCCAGTCCGCCGGGAAAACCAGGCTTAATTTTATCGTTACCGGGCTGCTGGTGCTGGCCTTTTCGGCCGGAGCGATTTATTATTATGCTTTTGTTTTTGAACCGCCCTGGAAAGGCCCCGTGTTCTCTGTGGAAGGGGCGGTGGAGCGGGAAGGGTCTTTTCAACTTTCAGACTTTGCCGCTGACGAAACAACCATAACGGCGGAGCTGGTGGGGCAGGTTACATACGTGCCGCCGCAAGAATATACCGGTATTCCCGTTAAAGTAATTTTGGAGCGCTGCCAACCCCTGGAAGGGGCTACCGGGTTAACCGTTATCGCCACCGACGGCTACCAGGTCGAATTTCCCCTGGAGGATGTTTTAACCGATGATAAAATGATCCTGATCAGGGAGGAAGACACCCTGCGGCTGATTGCCGGAAATTATGCCGGGGGCTACTGGGTTAAACTGGTCAGCAAATTCGTGGTGCAGTAGTAAAATTCGCGGGGAGCGCTATGGAAAAATACGTGGCCACCATCAAAAATCTCAGCTTTACCTATTACGGGGCTGCCGGACCGGCCTTGGAGGGGATTAACCTGCAGTTGCGGCCGGGAGAATTTCTCATTCTCACCGGGCCGAGCGGCTGCGGCAAATCAACCCTGGCCCTCTGCCTGACCGGATTTATCCCGCACGGCTATACCGGTTTAATGGAAGGCACGGTTGAGGTTAAGGGTCTGGATACCCGCGAGAACACGCCCGGCCGGCTGGCAGGCCTGGTGGGGCTGGTACAGCAGGATCCGGAGATGCAACTCTGTACGCTGAGAGTGATGGATGAAGTGGCCTTTGGCCCGGAAAACCTGGGCCTGGATCCCGCGGAAGTTACAGCCCGGGTGCGCTGGGCCCTGGCCGCGGTGGGCGCTTCAGACCTGGCGGAGCGCGATCTCTATAGTCTCTCGGGGGGGGAGAAACAGAAGGTGGCCATCGCCTCCGTGCTGGCGATGCGCCCCAGCCTCTTGATTTTGGACGAGCCCACGGCCAACCTGGATCCCCGCTGCACGGCAGAAGTTTTGGCCGTAATGGAAAAGCTGCGGCGGGATGAGGATATTACCGTTATCGTCATTGAACATCGCCTGGAGAGATTGCTGCCGCTGGCGGACCGGGCCCTTTACATGGAGCGAGGCCGGATCGTCCGCGAGTTCCGCGGGGAAGAGTTGTCGGTACAGGCCGCGCAGTACAGGCCCTTTTACCGGAAGATTGACCGGGCCGGGAAACCGCGGGTCAATACGCCGGCGCCGCCCCCCAGGCTTCAGGTAGAAGGGCTGGCGGCCGGGTACGAAGCCCCCTTGCTTAAAGATGTCTCCTTCTCCCTTTACCCCGGTGAAATCGCCGCCGTCATGGGTGACAACGGCAGCGGCAAGAGCACATTATTGCAGGCCTTGCTGGGGCTGTTGAAAATCTTCCGGGGGAAAATATACCTGGACGGGACGGATATTACCCATGAAAAGGTTTCTCGCAAAGCCGGGTGGATCGGCCTCTCTTTCCAAAATCCCAATCACCAGCTTTTTGAAAGTACAGTGATCAAAGAAGCGGAGCTGCCTTCGCTATTTTTAAAAGGGTGCAGGCCCGGCGAAAACAGGAGGGTATTAAGCCTGCTGGAGCAGTTCGATCTGCTCGCCTACCGGGATCAGCTTCCTTTTGCCCTCAGCCTGGGAGAAAAAAAAAGGCTAACCCTGGTTTCTCTTCTCGCTTACAGCCCCCCGGTACTGGCCCTGGACGAACCGCTGGTGGGGCAGGATCCGCACCGCAGCGAGTTATTGCTGGGGGCGCTGCAAGAGCACCGGGCCAGGGGCGGGGTGACTTTAATGGTCTGCCATGATCCGGCCGTGGCCTCAGCCTGGTGCGGGCGGATTCTTTTTCTGGAACAGGGCGGACTGATTATTGACGCCCCGACAGAAAAGGCTTTTGCCCTGCTGGCCGCCCGGGGCTTAACCCATTACCTGCCCGGGAGCAGCAGCGGCTTTATTACGGGGGAAGGGTGAAAAGATGTTTTTGCGCCGCTCGCCTAGCGTTGTTTCCGGGTATTTCCCCGGGCTAAATTATGTGCCGGGCCAATCATTTCTGCACCGGGCCCATCCCCTGGTCAAGCTGGTGCTGCTCGTTGGTTTCAGTATTACTGTCCTGGCCCTGCCGGCACCCATGGCCGGGATTGCCCTGTTTTTCGCTCTCCTCGCGGCTTACGGTATGGCCCGGCTGGGGCCGGGCTTTTTCTGGCGCAAGCTGCGGATGATTGTTTTATTCGGCCTGGCCATGGTTGTGGTCCAGGTCCTGGTGGTCAAAGAAGGCCTTTTGCTGGCGGCGCTGCCTCTCTATTTCTTCTCCCTGGAGATCTGGTCGGAAGGGCTCCGGGGCGGCCTGGTGATGATGCTTCGCTTTCTCAATATTATTGGTTCCAGTTATCTCTTTGTTGCCGTGACCAACCCCAATAACCTGGCCTACGCGTTGATGCAGGCGGGGCTGCCGTACCGCTACGGGTTCATGTTGATTACGGCGATGCGCTTTATTCCCATTTTTCAGCGGGAGTTAAACCAGGTCCGCAGCGCCCAGATGGCCAAGGGGATTGACCTGGAGGGCGCCTCCCTGCCCAAAATATTGCGGGCGGTGCGCTACCTGCTGGTCCCCCTGGTTATAACTGCGCTGGGCAAGGTAGATCACCTGGCCATCTCCATGGAAGGAAGGGCCTTTGGCCTTTACCACCGGCGCAGTTACATGCAGTCCCAGAAGCTAACCTGGCGGGATGCCGTCTTTTTGGCGTCGGCCTTCATCTTTTTTGCAGCCCTATTTTTTTATTTTTACTGACAAAAAATTTTCTTAAAAAAAAAGGAGTAAAGCAATAAATGTAGAATATCGGTAATGCATGCCCGTGCATAACGGCAACTAAATTATTTCTCCGAACCGGTTATTCTAAATCCGGCCAGGACAGGAATTACCGGTCGTCAGGGTCAGTGGGGAAACCGGCTGGCCTCCCATGGTGGAAAGGAGATGTAGTCTATCTGCGCGCCGATCCGCCCTGGGTCGGTTTTTTCATGCTGCAATTGTTTTCCCGGTCAGGTTAACGAGAGGCCAGGTTAAAAAACCGGGGCTCGTTATGCACAGCAATACAGAAGGAGTGCCGGAAATTATGTCAGTAAAAAAGATAGTGAAAAAAATAACCAGATCCATCAGCCTGGCAGCGATCTGCCTGTTCGCTATTCTTTTGGGGCCATTTGCTCCCGGTTCAAACCTCCGCCCTGCATCCGCTTCAGAACCCCAGCCTCTGCTGGTGATCACCGGGACCGGCCTGGAGCAGGATATTTACCTTTACGAGGCAGACCTGGCCTTCAACAACCCCCGCATGGTGGAGTATTACTACTCTAGCAATAACAATTGGGACTTCAAAAGTATTTTGAAAGTAAGAGGGTTTGACCTGCTGGAGTTGCTCGATCAGTATGGCGAAGGGAATCTGAAAGAGGGCGACTGGCCCCTTACATTTATCAGCAGGGATGGCCTGGTAATCCCCCAATTGCTACCGGGCGGCGATTATTTTCCCTTCCCCATGACCATCAGCACTCTGCAGGAACGCTACTATTACAGCGATCTGACCCTGGCCAGTGAAGAGCGGGTCGATCCGATGATCGGCATCTATCGCGCATCCCTGTATAACAACAATAATCCGCAACCGCCTGTTTCCTGGGATGATAGGGAGCTGACCGAAGGAGACATGGATAATTACAACAATCCCCCCTTGCGGCTTTATTTTGGCCAGGCCCGGGGCAATATCGAAGACAGAAACCAGCCGTTTTTTAACCGCGAACTGATCCGGATCGTGGTGGGAGCGGAGCGGCCGCATTATTTCCCCGGCAATGTCAACGGAGACCAGGGCATTGACGTGGGCGACGCCATCCTGGTGCTGCGCCATATTGTCGGCCTGGTGGCCTTGAATGCAGACCAGCAGGAAGCGGCCGATGTCAACCTGAACGGGAACGTAGAAGTGGGTGATGCCATCCTGATTCTTCGCCACATCGTCGGCCTGGTGGAAACGCTGCCGGTTTCCGGGTCGGGTTAAAATTTTTTGAATGGAGATTGTCATTAAAAATTTTTTAGGAGGAGGTATACACAGAATGCTGCAATTTAGAAAGTCGAAAGTAAAGGATTTCTTAGCGGTGGCCATGATCTTTTTCCTGTTGATGGGGCAGATCGTGGGCGGCATGCCCTTCCAGCTCGCCCGGGCCGCCGGTGATGATCCGGTCCTGGTGATCACCGGAACAGGGCTGGAGCAGGATGTTTTCCTTTACGAGTCAGATCTGGCCTTTGACAACCCGGCCATGGAGGAGCGCTACTATTCTTCCAACAACAGCCATAATTTCAGAAGCATCTGGAGGGTCAAGGGTTTTGACCTGCTGGCGCTGCTCGATCAGTTTGGCGGAGGAAATTTGAAAGAGGGCGACTGGCCGATCAAATTTATGGCTTCGGACGGCCTTAGCCTCACTTTTACCATCAGCCAGCTGCAGGATCGCTATTACTATCCTGATTTAACCTTGGACAGCGAAGAGCAGGTCGATCCGATGATCGGCATCTACCGGGCCCAGCTATATAATGTCGTCAATCCGGAGCCTCCCATTGAATGGGAAGACCGGGATTTAACCGCTGCGGACCGGGACGGCGACGCCCCCAGGCTCTACCTGGGCCAGACCCAGGGCGATACCAGCGATATGAACCAGACCTCTTTTGTCCGTAACCTGGTGCGCATCGTGGTGGGCGAGGAGCGGCCGGTTGTCTTTACCGTGTGCGGTGACGGCGCTGCCGCGGAAAAGACTTTCACCATGGCCCAGCTGAAAGCGGTACCGGAACAGTACAAGATTGACGAGGACTACGAATACAATACCAAGGGCGGACCGGCTGTCGTCTCCGTGAAAGGGGTGAGCCTGTGGTATGTCTTAAATGATCTGGTCGGGATTACAGACCCTGAGGCGCAGGTTCACTTTATCTGCAGCGACGGCTACCCGGTTGAACCGAAAACCCTGGCCGAGATCTCCGACCCAGACCTGAAATATGTCCTGGCCTACGAGGTGGACGGCGAACCCATATCCGATGACGGCGGCAACGCGAGCTTGCGCATCTACCGCAAGCAAGCTTATGAAGGGGAGTTCGGAACCACCTTCAAGGCCATCGTCGCCGTGGAACTGGTGGTCGAAGAAGACTGGATTGATTTCTCCGATAGCCCCTATAAACATATCAATTACGATGGCGCGCCCTACAACGTGGACTCCCTTACCGGCGCCACTATGACTGTGGAAGGGCCGGGGCTGGAATCTTACCGCGCCCTCTCCCTGCGGCAGCTTGAGGAAGAGAACAACGGCCTGTACCGGGGCCAGTATATCGAGAAGGTTGGCAGCCAGGTGGTGGAAAATACCTACGAAGGGATTAAGATCTCTTATATCCTGGACAACTTCGTCAACCTGCGGGATAATGTCGGGGAAATTGTTTTCAAGAATTACTTGCGGCAGGAAATCGGCCGCTTCACCCTGGAGGAAATCCGGGACGAAGAGCGGATGATGATCGCTGCTTACGGCGTCAACGAAGTGCCCCTGGTCTATAAAGACCTGGATGCGGGCTACCTGCCGGATAAGGGCAATGACGGCGGCTGCCTGAAGCTGGTGTACCATCCCAAGGAAGGCGAAGCGGTGCCCACCTTCATCAACGTGGCTTATATCTACGTGGAAGAGGATCAGCGGCCCGGCTATGAACACGCCACGCCGCCTTACAACGACCCCAAATTTACCCAGTATATCTTTTCTTTAAGCGGCAGCGCCCTGGGCAAAGAGGTCAACTATACCGTGGCCGACCTGGAGGCGATGACCGATCTGCACCTGGAGAAGGAATACTGCCTCTCCAACAGCTTCTACTACTGGTATTTCAACACCTATAAAGGGGTGCCCCTGTGGGACCTGCTGCTGCATGCGGGGCTGGATCCGAATACTCCCGAGGATACACCGGTGCATTTTATTGCCGCCGACTACTATAATATCCCTCCCCTGACGGTGGGTGAGATTAAGAACCACGACCTCTGGGGCTACTATGAAAAGAATCCCGAGGATCCCAGCGACGGAACCTTTGACGGCAGCAACGAGGAACCGCTGGAAACGGGGTATCCTGTCCTGGTGGCCTACGGTTTTAACGGCTACCCTTACGTTACCCGACCCAGTGACCCGGGTTACAACTCGGGGCTGGGCAACGATGGCGGCCCGCTGCGCATTATTTTCGGCAAGCGTGACTATGCCCATACCAATGGATCGCACCAGGTCCAGTTTGCCCTGCGCGTGGTCGTGGGCGACGATCTGCCCTACACCACCCATTCTTACGCTCCCTATGATGACCTGGCGGAGGAGACCTTGACCGTCACCGTTAAAGACGAGTCAGGCGCCGTCATCAAAACGGAAGTCTTTACGGTGGCCGAGATCGAAGAGCTCATTTACGGTGATGATGTGCCTGCGGCCACGGCCGACCGGGCCCGGGCCAAAGGCTACTACTATACCCATAACGCCGGCGGCGGTGACACTAAAATTTCCGATCTCTACGAGGGTGTTGGCTTAAGCTACTTCCTCTTTGACATCATCGGCCTGCCCGGCACCATGGGTACGGTCACCTTTAGCAGCAGCACCGCGGAGCCGGACCTGGTGGTGAATCTGGAGGACATTGTCCGCACCGACTATTTCAACGAGGTTACCGGGGTGGACTGGCTCAAACCGGTCCTCGCTTTCGCCAAGAACGGCTACCCCCTGGTTAAAAACAGCGGTGACCCCGGTTACCAGGGTAGCCCCATTGTTAACCGCTACGGCCCGCTTATGGCCCTCTTCGGGCAGACGGAAGAAGGAGAGCCGGGCCGGTGGCTGCGCTCGGTCAATGCCATCACTGTGGATATGAGCCTCGATCCGTACGCCCACCTCAACCCGCCCTACGACCAGTATGCCGGTGACATCCTGACCATCAGCGGCAGCGGCGTCAGGAATGAACACGAGGTGACCGTGGGCGAGCTGGAATTTATGCAGAACTATATCTTCGGCGGGGAATACTGCCTGGCCAAGAGTGCCGATGAAAAAGAATCAGCTCCCTACCGCGGCATCGATATTTATGAATATATCCGGCGGGAAGTGGGCTTTACCGCCGGGGCCGACACCATTACCTTCAAAGCGGCCGACGGTTTAGAAAAGAGTTTCTCCCTGGATGAGATCTCAAAAAACGATTATATTAACGAGATCACCGGCGCCGGCAACCTGAAGGTAATCCTGGCCTACGGAAAAAATGAAAAGCCCCTGGTCCCTGATGAAAGCTCTGCCGGATACGACGCCGCGGCCGGCAATGACGGCGGGCCTCTGCGCCTGGTCGTCGGCCAGACTGAAGCGGGCGACCTTAACAGCAGCAAGTCAGTAGCAAACGTGGTTGAGATCATCGTTGAGGCCTCCTCCGGCGATAGCTGGAAGCACGATTACGGCGTCTATACCCAGTACCTGGATCTGCCCGTGCTGCGGGTTACCGGTTCCCAGGTGGCGCAGCCCCGTACTTTCAGCCTGAGGCAGCTTGAAGCGCTGGATCAGTATATTATCCGTGATATCTTTACCGGCCAGGGCGCCACCGAGGTGGAAGGGGTTATCCTGTGGAACCTGATTAAAGACGTGGTCGGCCTGAAAGCCGGGGTAACGATCCCCAGCAGTATCCGTGTTTATGCCGGCCCCGGTTACAATCAGCTGCAGAACACCTCCCAGGTGATGAACGGGGTGGTCAACAGCCAGGGCCTGACCAAGGATATTATCCTGGGTTACGCTGTCAACGGCTATCCCCTGGTGCCCCATGAAAGCAGCGTCGGCTATGTGCATAATAATGCGTTCGGCCCGCTGCGCCTGGTCGTGGAAGAGAATTTCTCCATGTGGACCAAGTGGGTGGACTGCATCGTCGTGGGCACCGGTGACTACGAGGAGCCCAGGGCTGAAGATATCATCGAGGACCCCACCGGCCCCGTGGTCTTTACCGTCAGCAGCGACGGGGTGCCCGGTGGCTCTAAAGGATACACGCTGGCAGAGTTGCAAGAGTTTGACGAAGTTACCGCGTCTTACAGCTACACCAGCGGCGGAGAGCTGGTGACCGACGAGGCCACCGGGGTGCTGCTGGCGGACATCCTCGCGGACTTAGGGATTACCAACCCGGCCTGGGAGCTCAATGTGACCTCCACCGACGGTTTCAACCCGGGAACCTTTACCCTGCAGGAGGCTCTCGACCAGGCTTACCTGGTGACCTACCTGGTTAACGGCGAGCCCTTCGAGGATACCAAGGAAGGTTATGATTCTTCCACCATCCGCATCTACCGCCATTACAATGACGGTTCGAACTGGCGCAACCGCCTCACCCTGATCACCGGGGTGGAAGTGACCTCCACTGATCCGCCCGTGGTCTTTACCGTCAGCGGCGACGGGGTGCCCGGCGGATCTAAAGGATACACGCTAGCAGAGTTGCAAGAGTTTGACGAAGTCAACGCGTCTTACAGCTACACCAGCGGCGGAGAGCTGGTGACCGACGAGGCCACCGGGGTGCTGCTGGCGGATATTCTCGCGGACCTGGGGATCACCAACCCGGCCTGGGAGCTCAATGTGACCTCCACCGACGGTTTCAACCCGGGTACCTTTACCTTGCAGGAAGCCATCGACCAGGGCTACCTGGTGACCTACCTGGTCAACGGCGCGCCCTTCGAGGACACCAAGGAAGGTTATGATTCTTCCACCATCCGCATCTACCGCCATTACAATGACGGTTCGAACTGGCGCAACCGCCTCACCCTGATCACAGGGGTCACGGTTACCTCCACCGAACAGCCCGTGGTTTTCACGGTGAGCGGCGACGGGGTGCCCGGTGGCTCTAAAGGATACACGCTGGCAGAGTTGCAAGAATTTGACGAAGTTACCGCGTCCTACAGCTACACCACCGGCGGCCAGCCGGTGACCGACGAGGCCACCGGGGTGCTGCTGGCGGATATTCTCGCGAACCTGGGGATCACCAACCCGGCCTGGGAGCTCAATGTGACCTCCACCGACGGTTTCAATCCGGGTACCTTTACCCTGCAGGAGGCACTGGACCAGGCCTACCTGGTGACCTATCTGGTCAACGGTCAGCCCTTTGAGGATACGGACGAGGAATATGATTCTTCGACTATCCGCATCTACCGCCATTACAACGACGGTTCGAACTGGCGCAACCGCCTCACCCTGGTCAACGGGGTGGAAGTAAGCTCCACTGATCTTGACCTGCCGTGGACCTTCTACCGCAATGATGACGGCAGTAGCCTCCCCTGGGCTAATGTCTACTGTGTTACCCCGGACCATGAGGGCGGTCTCTGGGTCGGCACCAACGGCGCCGGAGCGGCTTACCGGAGCCCTGCCGGGGTGTGGACCATTTATAATAAAAACAACAGTCCCCTTACCCATGACATGATTATCTCCATCGAAGTGGATGACATGGGGGGCGTCTGGTTCGTCGGCGGCAGCCCCGTTGAAGGGCTGGGTATTTTCCACAAACAGGGGGGTACCTGGACCCGCTACAGCAACGAGCAATTCAACCAGCCGGAAGACTTCAATTTCACCATGGATGTTACTCTGGATGAAGAGGGAGGCGCCTGGTTTGCTACGGACGTGGGGCCTGTTTACCGGGACAAGGATGGCAACTGGCGTTTTCTGAAGGATGAGTATGATTTCCCCACAAACTTTACGACCACGGTTACGCTGGACCATAAAGGGGGAACCTGGTTTGGGTTCCGCGCTTCCGGAGGAACTACCAGCGGCTACTCTTATCTTGACGCTAATGGTAATTTGACCACTTACCCGCTGACCGGAACGGGGACCTGGGTGCGCACCATTGCCGTTGATCAAGACGGCGGTGTCTGGGTAGTCCGCCTGGGTAAGGTTGATTACATCAGTCCAAGCGGACAGAGAACAGTATTTGAAACAGGCAAAGATCTGATCCCCTTCCTCAGTGAGAGCGACAGTATTCAGATCATACAGCCTGATGATCAGGGCGGCCTCTGGTTTGGCACAAGCGAAAGCGGCCTTTACTATCAAAACCGGGACGGCAGATTCACTGTATTTAATCGTGAGAACACCTGGCCTAGACCGCAGTTTGACAGTATTTGGGGTCTGCGCACCTGCCCCAGCGGTGCTCTCTATGTTAGCACCAACGGTGGCGTGGCCCTGCTGCCCCCGCCGCCGCCGGCCGGCAGCAACGCGGATCTGCAAAGGCTCTACCCTGCTTTCGGAACCCTGATGCCCGCGTTTGATCCGTCGATTACGGAATATAGGATCGCCCTGGAAGATGAATCGGCCGGGGTACCGGCAGTGGGCGCCGCTGTGGCCGATGTGGGCCGGGCCACCCGCGTGATCCGCAACGCCTCATCGTTTGCGGAAAAAACCAGGGTAACGGTGACGGCGGAAAACGGGACTCAGAAAACATACACTCTCGGTTTTCTGCGGGAAATTCAACTTCCCGCTCCGGGCACGGTAGAGAACCCGGCAAAGGTAACGGTTGAAGTCGGGCAAATACCGGACCTTTACCTGAATATACCTGAAGGCGATGCCAGCAAGTATGCCGTAACGATCATTGCTCCTGACGAGAGTGTAAAGCCCACGTTGATGCTCAACACTACCGTTCAGGGCAACAGGCGGACGGCGCTGCTGCCTGGATTGAGCCTCCAAAGCACACTCACGATCAACGGCAAAGCCCAGGTAGTGCAGGTTGACTTTCCGGCCGGAACCAAGGTCAGCGGCCCGGAAGACTGGGATGGTGTAATCCGGTTGCCCGCCATCAAGGAGAACCCCGGTGTTTCGATAAACGGTAAAGTCAGTATAGCCATTGAACTGGGGCTTCCCCAGGGCGAGCTTCGCTTTGACCGCGCCGTGCGGATCCTGCTGCCCGGCCAGGCCGGCAAGGCCGCCGGTTTTGTCAGGGACGGCAGCTTTACAGTAATAAACCAGGTTCTTGCCGAAGATAACCAGGCTCATGCTGATCAAAAGCTGCTGCCGGATGGACACGGTAAAATTGACGTGGCTTCTGACCTGGCCATCTGGACCAAGCATTTTACCACCTTCGTGGCCTATACACCGGCATCGGCCCGGGGTTCAAAACCGCTTCCCTCAACCAGCGGAGCACCCTGGAGCGCTTGCCTGTTCTATGCCGCTGTGCTCGGGTTAGCCCTGGGCAGACTGGCCTACCATCGTAAAAAAATGACTTGCCAGGATAAGTAGAATCACCTTTGGCCGGCCTGCCCCCGCCATTACGCCTGGCGGGGGCAGGCTACCGGCAACTTGTCGGCTTGCTTAAAGAGGTGTTTAACGGTAGTGAAGGCGATCTGCAAATATACGCTAATCCTGCTGTCGGCCGCTCTGATCGTTCTGGTAACGGCGCCGGGGACAGCCCGGGCGGATGAGCCGCTGGTTATAACCGGCACCGGCCTGAAGCAGGATGTGATCTTCAATGAATCTTATTACCAGTTTTACCATCCCAAGATTGAGGAGCTTTATTACTCTTCCAACAATAACTGGAACTTTAAGAGCATCTGGCGGGTAAAAGGCTTTCGCCTGCGCTCTCTGCTGGATCAATTTGGTGCGGGCAACCTGAAGGAGGGCGTCTGGCCAATCACTTTTAAGGCCAAAGACGGCCTGTCCTTCACCATGACGCTGCAGGAATTGGAAAATCGCTTTTATTATCCAGACCTGACCATAGACAGTGAGGAGCAGGTGGACCCCATGATCGGCATCTACCGGGCGCAGCTTTTTAACGTCATCAACCCGACGCCGCCTATAAAATGGACCAACCGGCCCTTGACGGAGGCAGACCGGGATAAAGAGGCGCCCAGGCTCTATTTTGGCCAGAAAAAGGGTAACATTGACGACAGGAACCAGCCTTTTTTTATCCGTGACCTGGTCCTCATTGTGGTTGGTGAAGAGAGGCCGCCCGGCTCGTCCGAGCCGGCTAATCCACCCGTTTCGCCCAATTCGCCAGGCACGCCGCCCGATCCCGGTGCTGAAACACCCGCTGATGCGCCGCCGGAGCCGGGTTCAGAAAGCGCGGAAACCCCGCAGGGCGGTTTCCCATTGTTTCCTTTTAAACCGGCAGATTCCGAGGCCGGCGCGGGGACCAATGCGCCGCAGGGTTACCAGGGGAGGACCAACGGCTTTTTCTTCTCCCCGGCAAAAAAGGCACAACCGGAGGACAGTGCAGTATCCGTCGAACCGGGAGCCCGTAGGCCATGGGGACTGTGGATTGCGGCCGCCGTGGTTGCCGCGGGGGCGCTGGCGGCAGGATTTTATTATTTTTACTGGAAAGAGGGAGAATAATGCGGTCAAACCGTAAACCCGTCCATTATGCCGTAAAGGTTTTGCTGTTAATAACCTTGCTTGGGGCGGTAAGCTGCGCCGGCGAACCGCCGGCAGTTGTTGAAGAAGAGCAATCGTTTATTACCATTGAAGGCCCCGGAGTGGAGAGCACAGTCCAGCTTTCCCTGGAAGAGCTGCAGTCGATGACCGGTGACCTGGTCGAAGATGATTATTTCTCCATAAACACATACGGTACCGAGGAGTATTTTCATTTCAAGGGGGTATGGGTCTGGGCCATCCTGGATAAAAAAGTTGATCTCAAGGAAGAAGCTACCGCGGTTAGCTTTATTGCCGAAGACGGGTATACGGTGACCTATACCCTGGATGAGGTGCGGCGGGAGGATTATATTGACCAGAATAACCCGGATAAGAAGTATAAAATGATCCTGGCCTGGGAAGAAAACCACCAGGCCTATGATCCGGCCGAAGGGAACCCTTTTCGACTGGTTAACGGCCAGAGGGAGCCCGGTGATGTGAACAAGCCCCTGTGGGTAAGCCAGGTGAAAACCTTAAAAGTTGAGTGCCGGGAGGACTTGCAATAATTGGTATCGCTAATGAAAAAGGAAGCCGGGACCTAGCCCCATGGAAGACAAGATTCAGTCCGGCCGGGTGATCAAGACTTTTTACAGTAAGCGAAATACAGTGCAGTTGCTGCAGTGCCGGAACACCCCGGGAGCAGAGTATATTATTCTAAAAAAACACCGCACCATCCAGGGAGCGGTGGCGGAGTATAATACCTTGATGCGGTTAAGCCGTGCCGGCCTGGCCGTACCAGCTCCCCTGGGCCGGGAAGGGAAAAATTTATATTTACAATACCTGGAAGGAGAACTTCTCGTCGATATCCTGGAACATAATCTAGTGCCCCGGCCAGCCTGGACCAGGGCCCTGGCCCGCTGGTATTATATGCTCCATGGTAAAACAGCTTCCGGTGACGGAACGGTCATGCTCAAGGCGGACAATAACCTGCGTAATTTTTTATTCACAGGCGGGGTTGTCTATGGGCTTGATTTCGAGGAGACCGGTTGCGGGGACCCGGCCAAGGATTTGGGGCAACTTTGCGCCTACATCCTGGCCAACCGCCCTGCCTTTACCGCGGAGAGGCTGGCTGAAGCCTCCGCCGTGATCCATCAATACCGGTTATTTAATTTAGAGGTGCCGCTGAAACGAATTGAAAATGAACTCATCCTCGAGCTGCGTAAAATGGCGCAGCGGCGTATAGAGGTGAGCGAAGCGATAAAACGCTTTATTGAGTCCAGGCAAAACAACCATATTTTTTTATAAAGGTTTTTACCTTCACTCTACCCTTTACGTGATCCACTTTTACAGCATCGCCGGAACGGTGATGCTTTTTTTAAGGTTAAGAATCAACAATAACATCCTTACGATGGTCTGGCGGCGGCTCCCGGGACCGGGGATGGCGCAGTTACCCGCTCGCTGCAGGAGAAACCGCCGTTCCAGAGAAGTAGTTACCGTGAGATATTCTACCAGTCAGGGAGTGAACCTGAAGTGAGAAAAAAAAGCCCAGTTTTAATTATTGTAGTCGTAGTCGTGGTGGTATTTATCCTGGTGGTGGCTTTACTGGCCGGGGCCGTGTTTCTTGCCGCCGTCTTCTCAGAATCGGCACCGGAAGGTGACCGGGTAGCCGTGATTTATCTTAACGGCACCATCGAGGAAGGCCAAAGCAGCTATTTCAGCGAGGGGATTACGCCCAGGTTTGTGCGCAAGCAGCTCGACCGCGCCGCCGCTGATCCCGACATCAAGGGAGTGGTATTAAGGATCAACAGCCCCGGAGGCTCCATCGCCGCTTCCCAGGAAATAGCTTCCATGATCAAGGAGTTTAGGAAACCGCTGGTTGTCTCCATGGGCGATATGGCCGCCTCTGGAGGCTACTATATCTCCGCCCCGGCCCGGGGGATTGTGGCCCAACCGGGCACGATGACCGGTTCAATCGGCGTGATTATCCAGGTCATGAACATGGAAGGGCTATATGAAATGATCGGCATTGAGGTGGAAACCATCAAGAGCGGGCGCCATAAGGATATGCTCGACCGCCAGATGACTTCCGAAGAACGTGAACTGCTGCAAACCATGTGCGACGAAGCCTATGAACAGTTTATCCTGGCGGTGGCGGAAGGAAGAGGCCTGGACCCGGAAACGGTGCGGGAGCTGGCCACGGGCGAAGTCTACCTGGGCAGCCAGGCCCTTGAACTGGGCCTGGTGGACCGGCTTGGCGGGATCGATGAAGCCATAGCTTACCTGGCCGAGATGGAGGGGCTGAGTCGCCCGGTTCGCTATGAATTCCCCCGGCCCACTTTGTTCCAGGAGATGTTCGGCCTGGGGCTTAAAATTGTCGAAAGCCTGCAACGCGTACCCCGGGAAGCTTTTCTCCTGGAGAAGCTGAAGCAGGGATTCCCGCCCGAAGTTCGCTACCAGGTGAAGTAGGGTTGCGTCTTAATTAAACCAGGGAACAATACCTCTTGGAGGCCGGGGCCGGCCCCTGGTGCGGGGAAGATCCGTTGTATCCGGGCTGCCACGACCGGGAGTGGGGGCGCCGGCCGCCTGGCCTGGTCTATTTTTTCACGTTTCGTCCTGTAGCCCGGAAAAGGAGCTGAAGATATGAGCAAAAAGATAATTATCATCGGAGCGGGAATAGCGGGATTATCGGCGGGCTGCCATGCCCGCAGAAACGGATACGAGGTGGAGATATTTGAGAAGGAAAACCGGCCCGGCGGCCTCTGCACCGCCTGGGAAAGAAACGGTTATACCTTTGACGGATGTATTCACTGGCTGGTGGGCACCGGGCCCGGCAGCCAGTTTAACCGCCTCTGGCGGGAGGTGGGAGCGCTTCAGGGTAGCGAAATATATGACCATGAAGTATTTTTACGCCTGGAAGGGGAGCAGGGCCGCTGCGTTAACATCTACAGCGACCTGGAGCGCCTGAAAAACCACCTGCTGGAGCTCTCCCCGGAAGATGCCCCGGTTATTGAGGAGATTACCGGGGCAGCCCTGGCTTTTTCCCGGGTGAAATTCCCCCTGGAAAAGGCGCGGGAGCTCTATCGCCCCTGGGACCTGCCGCGGCTCATGGTGCGGATGCTGCCGCTGTTCCAATACATGGGCAAGCTCTCCCGCGTCTCCGTGGCCGCATACCTGAAAAATTTTAAAGATCCTTTCCTGCGGGAGGCCCTGGGGCAACTCATGCCCGGCGGCTACGCCATGACCGGCCTGGTAAGCACGCTCGCCTCCCTGCACAGCCGCGACGCCGGCTTCCCCCGGGGCGGCTCCCTGGAGTTTGCCCGCTCCATTGAGCAATACTACCTGGCGCTGGGCGGCCAAATCCGCTACCGGGCCGGGGTAAAGCGCATCCTGGTGGAAGGAGGGCGCGCCGCGGGAATAATCCTGGAAGACGGGACCAGGGAGTATGGCGATATCATTATTTCGGCGGCGGACCTGCATCATACTCTCTACACCCTGCTCAAGGGAAAATATCTCACTCCGCCGATAAAGCAGGCTTTCCGGCTGGACACTTATACTTCGGTCCAGGTTTCCCTGGGCGTGGCGGCGGATCTGGCCGCAGAGCCGCACCGCCTCGCCCTCCGGCTAAAGGAACCCTGGGTTGTGGGCGGGGAAGCCAACCGCTACCTCCTGATCAACAACTATGCCTTTGATCCTACCCTCAACCCTCCCGGCAAAACGGCGCTGGCCGCCACCCTTTACTCCGGCTACGAAGAATGGTCAAAGCTGGCCCAGGATCAAAGCCGCTATCGCGAGGAAAAAGAGAAAATCGCCGCCCGGGTGGTGGAACTGGTCGAACAACGTTTTCCCGCCGCCCGGGGCCGGGTGGAAACGGTGGATGTGGCCACGCCTTTGACCTACAACCGCTATACCAACGTTTACCAGGGCGCCTATATGGCCTGGATTGTCCCTCCCGCTGCCGGGCAGATGAGCATTGCCAAAACACTGCCCGGGCTGGAGGGCTTCTACCAGATTGGCCAGTGGGTTCAGCCCCCGGCGGGGCTGCCCGGGTCCATGCTCACGGGCCGGCATGTGCTGCAGGTTATCTGCCGCAAGGATAAAAGACGTTTCCGCGAGGGGCCGCTGCCTCCCCCTTAATGGGGGAGAGAAGGGGTGGAGGTGAAACGATGGAGCCAGTGAGAAAAGAGAATTCAATTGGTTAAGCTCCATCAAGAGCTTTGCTCGTGGCCCAGGCGGAGGGCGGGAGAGCGTTCACGTGCATAAGGGCAGCAGGTTGTGGGAGATATTAAGGAGGTAAACGGAACGTTAAAAACGATCCCATAAGCCGAGGTGCTCCCATGATTTTACCCAAGCTGGCCGGTTTAATGATCCTGGCCGCCTTAGCCGTGTTGATGGTGCTGCTGGTACCCCCGGAGAGGATCAGGGCGCTGTTGCCGTTTGGCCTGATTTTCGGGGTAGGGCTGCCCTTTGCCGTGATCGGGGTAATGCAGAACTGGCTCGGCTACTGGACCTATCACCAGGTTGATCTCGTCACCCTGGCCGGGATTCCCGTTTTCCTGTCCGTGGCCTGGTTTCCCGCGGTGATCATCTTCGCCCACCTGCTGGTCCAGTACCGCTCTCCCCTGCTGCGGCTCCTGCTCTGGCTGGCGATAGCGGTAGCCGTTACGCTGCTGCAGCACGCGCTAAGTGTAAACAACATGCTCTCGCTTCAAAACTGGAGCTCCGGCGGCACCTTTATCCTGACGCTGCTGATCCACGCCGGTTTAGCGGCGGCGCTGCACTTCATGGGCCACCTTGACCTGCGGGACCTGTTCAAAACTTATGAACGCCGGTAGCTACATCTTATTGAACAACCTGGGGCTGCTTTTTGTGCCTTTTTAAACAAACAATCCGGTACCGTTTTTTTACATTAAAATAATGAAGATGCTCTTAAAGTGACAGCGGGCTAGGCAGGTTTTTGCCCGGCCGCATCGTAAAGCTGAATCGCTTCCAGAGTGATCCGCAGGGCTGCTTCTATGCAGTCCGGGTTAAGGTTATCCCAGTGATCCAGGCGGGTATGATAGTAACGCGGCGGCGCCGGGTCCATGGCCGCCAGGGCGGCGGCAGGAATGCCCGCCTGGGAAAATGCGGCGGCATCGGAGGAGCCAAGGTAGATCGAGGCGAGGGGCAGCTCGAAGCCGCAGTTCTTTCCGGCCTGCTGCAACAAGGCGCAGACCCCCGGGTCGTGGCGCACGGTGCCGCTCATATCCCGGTTGTATACGCTTAAGTGCTCCAGGTCACGGAAAGTCTCCAGGGCTATAAAAACGGTTTCTATCTCCTTTAGTTCGGCGGCATGTTTTTCGGCGTAAGCTTTGGCGCCGCGCAGCCCCGCTTCTTCCGAGCCGGTGATAAGGCATTGCACTTCAGTATGTTCAAAACGGGTGCCCGTTTGATGGAGGTATTCCATCACCTTCAGGGCTACCAGGGAGCCGGTCAGGTTGTCGTTGGCCCCGGGGCTGATCACCTTGTAATTGGAAAAGAAGATGAGCCCCAGGAAAAAGGGAATCCCGGCAAGCTGAGCCAGCCCCATGATGCGAAAGGCTCCTTCCGCAGGCGGGAGAATAAGGCTGCCCGTAATTATCGCGGTCAAATCAAAGATAATCTTGGCCAGGCCGCAGGCCAGCGCGCCGATGATTAGCGTTTTTAAGAGGGCTTGCCCGCCGGAGATAAAGAAACGCCATTCATAAGCCGCGTCGGCATGCCCGCTGATAATAATGCGCCGCCTTGTTTCTCCGGAAGACCTGCGCACAGCCAGAACATTAGTCGAGGTGCGGCGGGGAAACAGCGGATCGAGAAAACGGCGATACATCAAGAACTGCACGATGGCAACAGTAAGGGCCAGGAGAGAAAGGGGCAGGGCGGCCACAGGCGCAATCCAGTAAAGCGCCGTGGCGGCCAGGAACAGCAGGCCGGTTACCACGGTGAAGCCCATGAAGGCCCTGGGATGCACCGTAAACTCTTCACGGCGCACCTCATCGGAGCAAGCCGCCAGCACCCCGGCAAAATAATCCTGGGCTTTTCTCTCGCCGGTACTGCCCGGATCGCGCGGCCCAAAACTTTCAATAATATGGCGGATCCGGCCAACGGAATCGGCAACGTGCGCTGCGATAATATTGTCTTTAATAGTCATTTTCAATCCCCCTTCTTCAGAAAAGTCAGTATAAACCAGGAAAAGCCTTCATTTGTTATTTATTCTAACACGATATGTACGATCAGGTCTATTACTATTTCTTGTGAGTGCAATATCAATATTCAGGTTTTTTTAATAAATTACTTTTTGTTGATGTAATATAAAAGGTTTCCCTGGCCAAGTGTAGTAATATAGCAAAAAAAACACAATATTATGCTATTCTGGTTGAACCGGGGGGAAGCGCGTGGAAAGGCCGGTCAGGCTGCGCCATTATATTGCTTACGGCCTGGGGGATTTCTTAGGAGGCGGCTCTTTTGCCATTATCGGGACCCTTTTTCTTTTTTTTATGACCGAAGTGGTGGGGATTCTCCCCGTCTATGCCGGTTTGCTATATTTTATCTCCAAGCTATGGGACGCTGTTTCAGATCCCTTGATGGGCTATATATCAGACAGGACCAGAAGCCGCTTTGGCCGAAGACGCATTTATTTTCTAATCTGTATGGTTCCGATCGGTATTTTTTTTGCCCTGCTGTGGATTCCGGTGAACTGGCAGGGGCAGGGCTTTCTTTTTTGGTGGTACCTGTTTGTGTTTATGGGTTTTTCCACCTTTTACACCATCTTGATGGTGCCCTATACAGCCCTCAACGCCGAGATGTCTCTGGATTATAAAGTGCGGGCCAGGCTTAGCGGGTTTAAACAAATTGGTTCCGGCCTGTCCGGGGCGCTCTGCTCGGTTGCCTCCAAACCTCTAATAGATAGCTTTCCTGATCCGCGGACCGGTTTCACGGTCATGGGCCTCATCTTCGGCCTCTTCTTTTCCCTCCCCTGGGTGGCAGTATTCTTCGGGACCTGGGAAATTCCGCGCCGGCACCGGGAGGTAGAGAAGCAAAACCTGGTCCGGATTTTTCAACACTTCTTTTCGGTATTTAAAAACCGTTCTTTCCGCATCCATCTGGGTATGTATGTCTCCGGTTTTGCCGGATTGGATGTGGCCATGTCTCTCTTTATCATCTTTCTAACCCACTATCTATTACGGGAAAATTATTTTCCATACCTCATGGCTGCCCTGGCCCTGGCCCAGGGGTTATTTCTACCCATTCATATCACTACCGGGAACAGGTACGGCCAGGGCAGGGCCTACCTGCTGGGCAGCATCCTCTTTTTGGCCGGCATGCTTTACGCGGCAACACTGGCTCCCGGCCCGACGCTACCCTTAATGCTGGCCGCCGCGGCCATTCTCGGAAGCGGCATGTGCGGCCTCTCGGTAATGCCCTGGGTGATCCTGCCCTCGGTTACCGATGTGGATGAATTGATCACCGCGGAGAAAAGGGCCGGCCTCTATTCCGGGATGATGACGCTGCTGCGCAAAGCGACAAATGCCCTGGTCATCTTTCTCGTGGGAGCGGCGCTGAACCGGGTCGGCTATGTGCCGGGGCAGGTCCAGGGTATCGAAACGGCAAACGGGCTGCGCTATCTTTTCCTCATTGCCCCGGCTGCATGCGTTTTTATCGGCTTGCTTTTTAGCCTTAAATTTAAAATTACCCCGCAAACCCACAAGGTGATTCGCAGTGAAATTGACCGGTTGGAAGGCGGCGGTTCCAAGGAGCAGGCCTGTGCCGATACGCAACGCATCTGTGAAGAGCTGACTGGAATACCGTATGCAATGCTCTATCGCCCGCATTCTTCAAAGGAAATTTATTCGGCCGGGCACGGTACGGACAGCCCCGCTTAGCGCAAAAAAGATGGACAATGTGATAAAATAAACAGTAATTCTTAAACATCACTACAACAACAAAGAGAGGACTGGCATATGAATGGAATCTCGCTGCAAAAAAAGACATTTTTAATCATGGGCGTGGCCAATCAGCGGAGTATCGCCTGGGCCGTGGCCAGGGCATACGCTGCCGCCGGGGCCAGGCTTATCTTTACTTACCAGGATGAGCGCTTTAAAAGCAAGGTGGAGCGGTTAGTCGAGGCAGAAATGCCCGGTTCGCCGCTTCTACCCTGCAATGTCAGCAGCGATGCAGAAATTGAGCGGCTGGTTAAAGAAGTTGAAGCTTACGGCGTTCTGCACGGGCTGGTCCATAGCATTGCCTATGCCCGTAAAGAGGAGCTGGCGGGAATGTATGTCCATACTTCCCGCGAGGGTTTCAGGCTGGCCCACGACATCAGCGCTTACTCCCTTACGGCGGTGACCCGGCACCTCTACCCGCTGATGAAAGAAGGGGGGAGTATCATTACTCTAACCTTTCAGGGATCCCAGCGGGCTATCCCCAACTATAACGTGATGGGTGTGGCCAAGGCTTCCCTGGAAGCGAGCGTACGCTACCTGGCCCGCGATCTGGGTCCTTTTGGCATCCGGGTTAACGCCATCTCCGCGGGGCCGGTGCGGACTATCTCGGCCAAGGGGGTGGCCGGTTTTGACCGGATGCTGCACCACGCCCGGGAAATAACGCCGCTGCAGCGCCCGGTGGAGGCTTCCGAAGTGGCCGGGGCAGCCCTGTTTCTGGCGAGCGACCTGGCCTCGGCTGTCACCGGGACAATCCTCTACGTGGATTGCGGCTACCACATCATGGGTGCTTGAGGAAAGCAGAGACGGTTCTTGACCGGGGACTGTCCTTTAGCCTTGCTGCAGTACAGCGCGGAAGAAGCCGGATCCGGCTTCTTCCGCGGTTATCGTTATGTTTTTTCATTACTGTGGCTGGTACATGCCCATGTTTTTCATGTAATTGAAAATCCCCTCTCCGTGCTGCTGCTCTTCTTTTTGAATATGATTCAAAGCCTGGCGCACATTGGTGTCGGCCATCTCAAAGATGGCGGTGTCGTATGTATTCGATACATACTTCTCCGTCATGAGCATGTCATTGCACAAAGCGGCATCGTTCTGGTAGCTGCCCGCAGGTAACCGCCCCATACTCGCGGCCTGCTGCATCTGCTGTTGTTGCTGCCCTTTTTGCTGGCCCATGCCGGGCATTTGTCCCGCCAGGATCTGATTAATGGTATCATAGTGCTGCTGTTCCTGCCCCGCATAGGTGCTGAATAGCTGCTTCAACTGCGGGTCTGACGCCTGTGCCGCGTAGTTATTGTACTTCTTGATGCAGATCTCTTCGTGTTTCTTCTGGTCTTCTAAAAGCATCCTCTCTTTTTGGCCCAGTTGAATGGCCATGGTCAACACCTCCTGCGTACAGTTTTTGCCCGTAAAGCTATTTTATACGCAGTGATATACGGCAGGGGTTGGCGAGCCTTGCCGAAAAGGATGAACGGTGAGGTGAAAAAGGGCGCCCCGCCAGGTTTCATGGCCTAAAAAGGACCGCGGTAATAAACGCGGTCCCCGGCGTGCCGCAGCCTGGTCGATTAATAATTTAGCGCAACTTTAATTCTTCTATTTCAAAATCAAATTCAACTGTGCCGTCTGCGGAGGTTACGGAAAAGCTAAGCATGGTCTGGATGGTCCCCAGGTCAGCAATGCGGATAAGATAGGTAATCTCGGTGGGAGGGGCGGGCGGCACAATTTTTATTTCGATGGTGTGCACCGTTCCGCTTAGATCGCCCACCTGCCCGGGGGAACTGTCTTTTAGCTGCACATTGAGCCCCGGCGTGGAGATATATTCGTGAATATTATATCCTTCAGCCATGGCAAAGGGCATAACCATAAAGCCAAGAAATGTTGAGCCCATCGTTTCAGCCGTTTCCCCGGTATGGATTTCACCATCCATCTCTACCTGTTTAACCATGTCGCCGGCGGCCACCCAGATCGTCATTTCTTCATTATCAACACTGAAGGCAATTTTTTCTGTTTCCACATCTTCCAGGGTTTCGCTGCCCAGATAGCGGTAGTGAAAGATTTGAACCTGGCCCATGTTCATTCTTAATTTATATTCACTAAAAGTGGCTATCAACTCCGGCACCGTCGTGGGGAGGCACCAGTTGTTCAATTCCAGCAGCGGTTTTCCGTTAGCGCCGGTTTCTCCGTTCACACCGTTCGCCTCGTTAACATCGTTTTCTGCAGCGCCGCCGGTAAGATCGGTTTCACTGTTCCCCCCGCATCCCCAGACAAATATGGCCGGCACCAGTGCCATGATCAGCACAGTCACCATATAGAGAATTTTCTTTTTCATCACCAGCGACCTCCACCTGGTTTTTCAATGTTTATCATTCAGGCCATCCAGTTAAAAATTCCATGGATCGACTAAAAATCCTTTATTTTTTATTTTCAAAAGGGTAAAAAAATGAGCTTAACTTAAGCAAAGTAATTAATTTAGTATCAAATGGTTACCAAAAAGGTGAAACAGGTGACCTATTTACGCTAACATTGTAACCTTCCAGGTAATCTACCGGCATAAAAAAAAGCCAGTTGCGTTAACAAATTGCCTGCCGGAAAGGCAAGCTTGCATGTTTAAGTGGGCTGAAGGCCTTATTTAGGCCTTTTTTAAGAAATGAAGATTAAATTTAATGCTTATTGGCCTGACCTGGCACGGACCTTGCGTATAAAAAGTGGTAAAAGGCGAAAGGAGGTCAAAATAATGGAAGGTAGATGTCAATTTTGGAAAGATTATGAATCCATCTCCGGAACAGTGTGCTATTGTGAGCTAGCTGCCTTTAACAGGCCGGTCAACCCCGATTTCCTTGAAAAAATAGGCTGCACTCCGGAGAAGAGAAAAGAGTGTCTGGGGACCATGGAGTTAAACATCGGTGGGGGAGCCGTACCTATGGTTACCCAGCCTCCGGTTGAACAGCCGGCGCCGGTTCCGGTAGCGGCTGCCCCGGTAGTTTACTGCGATCCTCCGCCGGAGGTGGCCAAAACTGTGGTCGGGGTAGCGGAGAAAAAAGCGGCGACGGCCCTTCCTTCCCTGGCCTTGCTGGCTATTCTGGCCGGGGCTTATATCGCCCTCGGTGCAGTGCTCTTCACTATTGTAACCAACGATCTGGCCACCTATATCGGCGACGGCCTCTCCCGGATCATCGGCGGCATGTCTTTCTCCCTGGGGCTGATACTGGTTATTCTAGGCGGGGCCGAGCTTTTTACCGGGAACAATCTTATCGTCGCGGGGATGCTCGACAAGAGAGTGTCGCCGAAACAGGTTTTGAACAACTGGTTCTGGGTCTACCTCTTCAACTTTGTCGGTGCCCTGGTGGTGGTCACCCTTTTCTACTATTCGGGAATCTGGAAAGCCAACAATAGCGCCATCGCCCTGCGGGCTGTAAACATTGCTTATGCCAAGGCGACCCTGCCCTGGAGCGAGGCGTTCTTCCGCGGTATCCTCTGCAACTGGCTGGTTTGCCTGGCCGTGTGGCTTTCCTTCGCGGCCAAGGATGCCGTGAGCAAAATCATGGGGATCATGATTCCGATTACCGCTTTTGTGGCCGCCGGTTTTGAGCACTCCATCGCCAACATGTATTTTATTCCCATGGGCTTGATCCTGCGGGGGCATGAAGCTTTGCAGGGGCTGTTGAACCCGGCGGTAGCCCAGGGGTTAACCTGGCAAGGGTTTTTATTCAACAACCTGGTCCCCGTCACTATTGGCAACCTCATTGGGGGCGTGATTTTCGTGGCTGTGGCTTACTGGAGCGCCTACCTGAGGCCCCTGGCCGTCTCCCGGCGGATGATCGCCAACGGTAAAGTTTAAGCGGCAAAGGGTTATCTTTCCAAGAATTAAAGAAAGGTGATTATAATGAAAAAAATGGTAGATTGCCCGAACTGGAAAGAGTATCAGGGTCTGAACGGCTGGTTGATGTTTTGCAGCGCCGGTGCCTTTGCCCGCAAACTGACCCGGCAGGAAGCGGAAAGCTGCGGCTGCACCGCCGAGCAGAGAGCGGCCTGCCTTAAGATTATGCAAAGCAGCATGGGGTACGGATTGGTTCCCGAAGTGGTTGATGAAAAAGAAGCGGCGCTGCCGGCTACGGACCAGCTTCCGGCATCGACCTGCTAATGTGGGGTGCAGTTGCTTGCTGCGGCCTGGAATAAAAACAGCCCCTTAATTTCACGGGGCTGTTTTTCATGTGTCAATAAAGGATTTTGGGTTTAAAGTTCAGAATTAACAAGCTAGAGACGTTTTTATAAATATTTTTGGTCACACGAGGCAGAGGGAAAATGTATACCAGTAAATTTGTCACTCCGGAGATTATTTTTGGCAAGGGCTCTTTGAACCAGGTCGGTGAAAGCTGCAGCCGCCTCGGCTCTTCCCGGGTATTCCTGGTGGCCGATAAGGGAGTGATCCAGTATGGCTGGGTGGACAAAATACTTTCCTTCCTGGAGGAAGCCGGCCTGGAATACATCATCTGGTCCGGTTTTTCGGCCAATCCCAAAGACTACGAAGTTGAGGAGGGAGCGCTCCTTTACGCCGATAACGGTTGCGATGCCGTCCTGGCGGTCGGCGGCGGCAGCGCCATCGATGCGGCCAAGGCTGTGGCCACCCTCTCCACGAATCCTGGAAAAATCCAGGACTATGAAGGGATCGACCTGATCCAGTACCCGCTGCCGCCACTGATCGTGGTTCCTTCTACAGCGGGCTCCGGCTCGGAAGTATCCCAGTTTTCCATTATTGCCGATAGCCGGCGCAAACTGAGGTACCGTCAATAATTTTTCGCAAATTCATTTACCCGCCTGGTAGGCATCAGTTAACCAGCAGTTACTTTTGAACCATCCATGGCACTCAGTTCCTCAAGATGTCTCATACTCATATAACGCTTGGTTCCCCATTCTTTG
>JAKPEE010000049.1 GCA_029552125.1 Bacillota bacterium
GGGCTCTCTCTGACTAGATTTAAAATCTTCTCTTCCGCGGCAGTGAGCTGCAAATTATGGGGTTCTTTAAGAAAGATCAGCCCCATGGTTGGCAGGTTCTCGGAAATAGTATACTCATACTCCTTGATTTCGGACATCTCCCGGAGCAGGTGGGGATAACGCGCTGCAATTCCGGAGAGGGGATATACCCGCTGCGGCCCGATGGAGAGCTTTCCCTTTCGATCCACGTGAACCAGGCTGTCCCCGCCCAGCCCGGCGGTAGTAATTGCCGCGGCCCGGACCCGGGTTAACCATCCGCCGACCCGGGCCCCGGAGCGGTTAATTGCCGGCCGGCCGTTCCGCAGCACGGCCAGGTCGGTGGTCGTCCCGCCCATATCGACAACGACGGCATCTTTTATCCCGGTCAGGGTAATGGCCCCGATGATGCTTGCCGCCGGCCCAGAGAGAATGGTCTCGATTGGCCGCTCCCTTGCTTTCGATTCGCTGATGAGACTCCCGTCTCCCTTAACCACCATCAGGGGAGCATGAATCCCCCTCCGGTCCAGGCTCTTCTCCACGGCGGCAATCAGGCCGGTTATCAAGGGTATCAGCCTGGCATTGAGAACGGCGGTCACCGTGCGTTCGTAAAAACCCAGCTCGGAACTGAGCTGGTGGGCGCACACGACCGGGCAGCCGGTCAGCTCCCGGATTAAACCGGCCACTGCCAGCTCCTGGGCCGGGTTCCTCACGCTGAGATAGCCGGAGACGGCAAAGGCCTCCACCTGCTCTTTCATTGCAGCAGCCGCCAGGGCGGCGGCTGCAAGATCTACATCCTCCCTGTATTCTCCTTTTAAATCACAGCCGCCCTTAATGGAGACATAATGAGAAGTGGGCAGCTCCGGCGCCGTCTCGTTAAAACCGATCATGACCAGCCCGACCTCGGCCCCCCGCCCCTCCACGATGGCATTCGTGGCCAGCGTGGTGGAGAGAGCGGCCATCTTAATCCGGGCCGGATCAATTGCCTGCGCCGCCGCGCCTAACCCGGAAGCAGGAAGCTGCCCCTCTAGCCCGACCTTTTCTAATAAATTGCCGAGGCATGAATCTATGGCCAGGGTTAGATCGTGCCTGGTTGTTAAGATCTTGCTTTTAGCGAGAATTTCCTTCCGGTCGAGATCAAAAAGAACACCGTCGGTAAAAGTGCCTCCCGTATCGATGCCGAGGGCCAGGCTGGTCATATATGCTGCCTCCTCATTTACAACATGTTTTGTAATTATTACTGGTTCATCCAGAGGAATTTGCATTTCCAGTATATCGCCGGCGGGCAAATCCGGTCAAGCCGGACCCTGCTTTGCCAAACCTGCCGGCTGCAATTCTGAATTTTTAAGCAGGAATTTAACAATTATGGAAGAATAATTTTATATAGTTCTACTTTTCAGTAATCTGTCTTGGCCGTTCAACGGTTCATGGAATAGAAGAGCTGAGGGGTGAAAAAGATGACTCGCTTTCCGTACCAGAATTATGACGCTGCCGGCCTGGCCGAGCTTGTTCAAAAGAAGGAGGTAACCGCCGCAGAAATCGTCGAATCAGCCATCGCCAGGCTGGAGCGGCTTAATCCGAAAATCAATGCGGTGATTCACAAAATGTACGAGAAAGCCAGGCTTGCGGCTGAAAAAATTACCGGCAAAGAGCCCTTTGCGGGCGTCCCCATGCTGGTGAAGGATATCAGCCAGGAGATCAAGGGCGAACCCATCACCTGCGGGGCCAAATCGCTCCGGGACTGCCTGGCCGAAGAAGACGCCACCTTCGTCAAGCGAGCGCGGGCTACGGGGGTTGTTTTTTTAGGGATAACCAACGTTCCCGAATTCGCCTTAATGGGGACAACCGAACCCAAGTATTACGGCCCCACGCGGAACCCCTGGAATAAAGATTACACCCCAGGCGGCTCCAGCGGAGGTTCAGCCGCAGCAGTGGCCGCGGGAATTGTCCCCATTGCCGGGGCCAACGACGGCGGGGGCTCCATACGCATACCCGCCGCTTACTGCGGGCTCTTCGGGCTAAAGCCAAGCCGGGGCCGCATGCCGGCGGGCCCCTTTTCCGGGCGGCACTGGCAGGGAGCCTCGGTGGACCACGTTCTCACCCGCTCGGTAAGAGACAGCGCCTTAATGCTGGATTTGATCAAGGGATATGAAGCGGGAGCCGCCTTCCCGCCGCCTCCCTTTGATCATAATTACCTGGAATGCGTCTCCCAGGGCCCGATCAACAAATTGAAGATAGCCTTCTGCTTAAGATCGCCCATCGGCACGGAGGTCCACCGTGAATGCCGGGAAGCGGCAATCAAGGCGGCGCAGCTCCTGGAATCACTGGGCCACATTGTTGATGAAAAAGAAGCCCCGGTTGACGGCAATAAAATCGCGCAAAGCTACATGACCCTCTATTTCGGGGAAGTAGCCGCCGACATAGCCTCGCTGGAAGAGGTTCTCGGCAGAAAGGCCCGGATGAATGACGTGGAACCGGCTACCTGGATGCTGGGGCTGCTTGGCAAGGTGACCTCAAGCGCAGAATGGGTCTTGAGCATTCGCGAATGGGATACCGCCGCTTTTGAAATGGAGGCCTTCTTCGAGGACTATGATCTTTACATGACGCCGACTACCGCAGATCCTCCGTCAAGAATTGGGGAGCAGGATATGGCGCCCAAAGAGGCAACCCTGATAAAACTGGTCTCCAGCCTGAACCTGATCAAGGCCGTGAAGAAAAGCGGCTTTGTGGATAATCTGATCAAGAGAAGTTTGAAGCGGACCCCCTTCACGCAGCTGGCCAATTTAACGGGGCAGCCGGCCATGTCGGCGCCGCTTCATATGACCATGGAGGGGCTGCCTGTGGGCGTCCAGTTCATCGCCGCCAAGGGGCGTGAAGATATTCTCTACCGCCTGGCCGGCCAGCTCGAGCAGAGCCAGCATTGGATCAGGGTTGAGGAGAACCCCATGTTTAAGGCGGAGATCGATGGGTAATTAAAGGTCTAAATCCCCCCCGGCCCCCCTTTTCCAAAGGGGGGAGATGGAAGAAGTTTTCCAAAGGGGGGAGATGGAAGAAGTTTTCAAAGGGGGGGCGTGGTGAGAGCTTTTGCAAAGAGGGGAGGCAGGGAGTAATTATTAACAAAAAGGGGCATTAAGCCTCTTTAAAAAAGGGAGGAGTCAGGGCTAGCCGCCGATTATTATAGGTAGAATTGTAACTTGATCAGAGTGATTGAGTTTATGGTTTAAACTCACCTGCATGTTGTTTAACAGGACTATGACTCGATCAGTTTCCACTCCGCATGCAGCCAATAAATCCTTCACCATGCTGCCCTCAGGCAGGGACACTACTGCAGGCGTCCGGAATTTTGTTTTTAACGTTGATACAGATCTTACTGTTATCTCAATCAAAAAGTGGACCCCTCCCTTTTGGGGACATAACAAAACATTTCCTGAACGATCATGCTGCACCGGATAATTTTTGATGAAACCTGCCGGTGCTGATGCACCAGCAGGTTTTCATATAAAAGCCTGCCCGCAACCTTATAGGTTCAGTGAAGCTAATTTGTCTTCGGTTGGAATACCGTTTTTATCCCATCCCCTTGCCAAATAATATTCTTCCAACATATCTTCATAATTAACAATTGCGCATCTTGTTTCATCTTTATATTTGCCGAATTGAGGCAAACTCCTCATTCTTTCAGGAATCATATCATCAGCGGAGCTGCATCCCTCGCGTACATTAAATAAACGTTGAATATTTATGGTCCGCTCGCCGATCTTCAACAGTTCTTCTTCCGTAATTTCCCATCCGGTTAAACTGGATACTATGTCGGCAAAATGATTAATTGTGAGCCCGCAATACATTAAAAATTTACAGTTAACCAAAACATCGGGGAGGACGAGCCCATCTTGAAGAATCTTTACCATTTTCCCCTTATCTTTTTCATCCCAGCGATCAAGCTCTTCTGGATCTTTAAGGCCATGCGGTATTAATCCGAAATCGGATTTGCCTAAATCATATGCCTGTCCTTCCAGGGGATGTATATGGCATAGACCCCTGTTTGCAGTGCCATAGGTAATCGCCAGGGCTTTACTGGACCTGGGGTCATGTGCCGGCGCCTCCAGGCCCTTTCCATGAATGGCGAATTCTCTGGCAGGATGGCCTAATTTTCCCGCGGCACGCATCACCCCATCTGCCAGGAGATCGCCTAATCCTTTTCTTTCAGCCACCAGTTTTATGAGCAGCGGTAGAACTTCAGGGTTCCCCCAGCCCAGGTCCAGATTGCCTATATCTTCAGGCTTAAACAATCCCTTTTCATAGCACTCCATGGCAAAGGCCACGGCGTGACCGGCCGATATGCTGTCCATACCTGCCCGGTTGAGCAGTTCGTTGATATAGAATATGGCCTCCAGGTCCCGGTTCATCAGCAGTCCCCCGAATACAGCACAGGTCTCGTATTCAGGCTTATGAGTATGGCTAAACTTGCCGTTACTGATATCAGAAATATTGCAGACTCCGCCGCAGCCCACCACACAGGAGTAGCAGTGATATTTGCGGTACTCCCGTTTGATAACGTAATCGGCATTTATTTTGCTGTAATAGGAGCGGTTGTAGTCTTTCACCGAACCGGCCCAGTTTTTGATGGGGGTATCACCACTGGTGGCGGCCATGCCATTGGACATGGGGGTACCCCATTTTTTCATCATCAAGGCAAACATCATTCCGTCCAGAGG
>JAKPEE010000089.1 GCA_029552125.1 Bacillota bacterium
CGAGGGGTTACGGCAGTTTATGGCCCGCGCCGCCCGAAAACATCTGGAGGAGAACCTGGCCCCGCCGGACCGCATCTGAGGGCTGGCAAAAGGTATTTCAAAGTGTAGGTGCTGACAGAGGACGCGGACAGCCAACAGAAGCACCACGAGAAATCCCAAGCCGCCCAGCAACCCCAGACCCCAGCACACCATCCCCACCGCCAGCCAGAGAACCGCCCCGCTTCGCATAGCCGCCTCCTTCTGCAAGAAAGACTTCTGCCAGAAAGACCTGGAAACCCGAACACAAGCGCCCTTTAAGATACGCCATCCGCCCTTGGCCGTCAATCGCTTGCCATGCTATACCCCAATATATTGTGTTTTAGCTGAAACGCCCCCAAAAGATAGTATATGACAGAAAATGTCTCATTTCCAAAGTGTCCTATTAGGATTTTCAGAAAAATTTTTTCGTTGTAACTTATTATCTCTAAACGACTTACGAAAAAATCTCCAAAATCACCGAAAGGGGGGTTGACAAAAAATGGCTAATATCCGATAATTTGGGTAGAGGCAAACGAAAAAAAACGCTCGGAGGCGGTCTCCGGGCAAACACCTCTAGCAATGAAAGGAGCGAAATATGTGGTGCGTCATTCATCAGTGGACCGGCGGGATTTATGCTGAGGTAGGCGGCGAAGAAATCGATGCCGCAACCGTCGAGCAGGCGGCCAAGATTATCCAGGGATGGGAAGATAACCTCCTAGAGATGGGATACGAACCCCTCGACGGTGCCATCGACCTGCGGGTCGATATTTTTGACGACGACGCAATCGTCGAGCAGGTCTATCTCCGCCGAGAAATCGGCTTGGAGAAAATCCAGGAACTGCTCAAGGAAGCGGAGGAATATTGGGCAAACGAATCCGAGTTTTCTACCGAATATTTGATCCACCGCATGGACGATCCGGAATGGGGATGGTACCACGTGCGTCTAAACGGGGGCACAAAGGGTGCTTTTGATCGCACGTGCGGAGACGGCGAATGGCGGGAGCGTTACGATCTCCCAAACGAGATTCGATACAGTGAAGCGACCAAACTGGCCAAAGAGTGGGGGCTGGAAGATTTTCCATTCCCCCGTGAGGAAGATGAGTGATCATTTCCCCACCCCGGCAATGCGTTACCAGGCTTCGCAACCTGGGCCGGGGGCTTGTGGAATATGGTTTTCCGGCTGGCCGTATGGGGGCGGCTAGGCTGGAAAGGTTTGAAAATATCCCCCAAAAGGAGCATAACATGAACCTAAAAGAACTGATTGACGCCTGGAAGGCAGGACATAAATATATCTGGCGCACATACGCAAACGACACATGGAAACCTGCCAAAACGTTTCTGGCGGCTTGGGAGTCGGCCAAAGATGGCCGCCAAGACCTAGACGCTGAACGGGCCGGCGCTGATGTACAGCACCTAGACTGCTACGTGGTATTTCTTCTGACGGGCGGCACACCTGCAAGCGAGGCGTCGCCCGTAGAGCGCATGCCTACAGACGGCATGAGTCTGCAAGATTTGGTCTGGCTTGGCAAACTGATAGACCATTATTTGAGATAGTGTGTGCCGCTCCTTTTGGGGAGGTCGGGATGGGCCGGTAGGTGCGTGGCCTACCGGCCCGCCCGGCCTAGATCACAGGAGGCCTAAAATGAACAGTGAAATGCAGAGTTTGGTAGCGGCGGTGTCTTATCTAGACACT
>JAKPEE010000008.1 GCA_029552125.1 Bacillota bacterium
AGCAAAAACAGGTGCTTGAACTACGTAAAAAGCTGGGTTTGATTCCCGAGCAGACATCTACGGATGATCAAGATCAAAAGAAGGATGGCAGTGCCGCTTGAGCCAGGCCGAGCTTTTTACAGACAAAATTGGACTTGACCAAATAAACCAAGCGGAAAAATGATTATTCGTCATGTGATATTATTAAACAGTACCATTTTGTTGACAACTGTCTTGCTTTTCCGTCATAATATGAATACACAAAATGCAAGGGGTGTCATCAATATGCCTCTGGATGCGTTGCAGGATAAAATTGCCAGGTTAAAAAAGGAGTGCCGCGCCATTATCCTGGCTCACAATTACCAGCCGGAAGAGATCCAGGATTGTGCCGACTACATAGGGGATTCCTTTGAGCTGAGCCGCATTGCCGCCGATTCCGATGCGGCGGTTATTGTTTTTTGCGGGGTCCATTTTATGGCGGAAAGTGCAGCCATTCTGGCCCCGGGCAAAACGGTCCTTTTGCCGGAGCTGGCCGCCGGCTGCCCCCTGGCAGATATGATCTCTCCGGAAGAGCTGCGTGAATTTAAACAGAAACATCCCGGCGCCGCCGTGGCGGCATACATAAATTCTTCGGCGGCAGTGAAAGCGGAAAGCGATGTTTGTGTGACCTCGGCCAACGCTGTTGAAGTTATAAACTCCCTTCAAGAAGAGCGGGTAATATTTGTCCCCGATTGCAATCTGGCTGATTTTGTCTCCAAGCACACCACCAAAGAGATTATTCCCTGGCAGGGCTACTGCATCACCCACCACCGTGTTTATCCTGAAGATATACAAAAAGCCCGCCGCCTTCATCCTCAGGCCATAGTTATCGTTCACCCCGAATGCCGGCCGGAAGTTGTGGCGCTGGCCGATTATGCCCTGGGCACAGGCGGCATGATTCGTTTTGTCCGGGAAACGGAGCATCAAGAGATTATTGTCGGCACAGAATTGGGCATGATCTACCGCCTGCGCAAGGAATGTCCGGATAAAAAGTTTTACCTTCTTTCTACCGGCCTTGTTTGCCCCAACATGAAGTACACGACACTGGAGAAAGTAGTCTGGTCACTGGAGAATATGGAACATAAGATTGCAGTTGCTCCAGAGATTGCGGAAAAAGCGGCCCGGGCTCTCCAGCGCATGTTGGATGTGCCGGTGCATTAAGGAGGCCCTAATGTATTTAGAAGAAGGTTTTTCGGCTGATTATGTGATCATCGGTTCCGGCGTGGCCGGACTTTATACGGCGATTTGCCTGGCTTCATCCGGGCGTGTCGCTGTTTTAAGCAAACAGGATTTGATCGCAGGCAATACCTGGTTTGCCCAGGGAGGGATTGCCGCTGCTTTTTCGGACGAAGATTCCCCCACTCTTCATCTTGAAGATACCTGGAAAGCCGGGGGCTGTTTCGGCCAGCGCTCTGCCATTCGCGTCCTGGTGGAAGAAGCGCCGGCCCGGATCCAGGATCTATTACGGATGGGGGTTAACTTTGACCGCCGTAACGGCAATATCGACCTGGGCCAGGAAGGAGCCCATTCCCGTAAAAGAATTTTACATATCGGCGGTGACGCCACCGGCAAAGAGCTGTTGGAGGCCTTGCTGCACCGGGCCAGGCAAGAAGGCGTTACTTTCGTGGAGAGCGCCTTTGTCGAGCGGCTTCTCCTTGAAGAAGGACGTTGCCGGGGGATAGTTTTTGTTAAAGATGGGCACAGCTATTACGCGTATGCTCGCGCGGTAATTCTGGCTACAGGCGGTTGCGGCCAGATTTTTAAATGTACGACCAACGCCCCCGCTGTAACCGGGGACGGCCTGGCCATGGCCTTTCAGGCCGGCGCAGTGTTGCGGGACCTCGAATTTTTCCAGTTTCATCCAACTGTCTTTTTCCCGCCGCAGGGCAAACCATTTTTAATTTCTGAAGCGGTTCGGGGAGAGGGAGCCCGCCTGGTCAACAGGCACGGTGAATATTTCATGGAAAAGGTTCACCCCAGGGCCGAGCTGGGCCCCCGTGATATTGTAGCCCGGGCCATCCTGGCGGAGCAGCAGAAAACAGGCGGCCCTGTCTATCTTGATATGCGCCACCTGGGGAGCACCTATGCCAGGGAGCGCTTTCCGACTATTTACAGCCGCTGTCTCGAATGGGGACTACATATCAGCCGTGATCTTATTCCTGTATCCCCGGCGGCGCATTACCTCATCGGCGGCGTCCAGGTGGATCTGGACGGCCGCACTGCCGTGGAAAACCTGTTTGCCGTGGGAGAAGTGGCTTCCACCGGGGTGCACGGCGCCAACCGCCTGGCCAGCAATTCCCTTTTAGAAGGGCTGGTGTTCGGCCACCGCGTGGCCAGGGCTGCCGCCGCCATTCCCCCGGACCGGGCATCGCAAAAAAGCGGTAAGCCGGAAATGTTCCAGTTAAAGGCTTCCGGGAAAGAAGAAACCGCCTGCCGTGCGTTACTTGAGCCGCTGCAGCAGTTGATGTGGCAACATGCAGGGTTGATTCGCCATGATGCCGGGTTGTCTCTGGCCCGCAAGCAGCTAGAACAATGGTGGCCGTTGACTGGATATAATTATGCCGGGGTTGTCTTGAACGAAACCCGCAATATGTTGACCGTTGCGGCGATGATGGTCGAAGCTGCCGCAGCCCGCCGCGAGAGCCGTGGCTGCCACTATCGCCACGATTATCCTGAATCGGATGCCGGCTGGGAGACGAAGCATATTTCTTTCCAAAAGAGCGCCCCTTTGCCGGCCCGGCCAGGGTCAATGGATTATCCCCAGCCGCACTTTTACCGCGATGCCCGGAATGATCATAATGGGAGGCAAATATCATGATCCCGCCGCTGATGATTAAAGAGACGATTAAAAATGCGTTAAAGGAGGATCTCGGGCAGGGTGATCTGACTACCTTCTATACCGTACCGGCACAGGCCCGGGGCAGTGGACGCATCCTGGCTAAAGAAACAGGGGTCATGGCCGGACTTTTTGTGGCCGCCGAGGTTTTTCATTGTGTCGACGGCACCCTGCAGGTAGAGCGGCTGGTGGAAGACGGTACGCGCGTGCGTGCGGGGCAGCCGGTCATGCACATTAGCGGCCGGCTTCAAGCCATCCTCTTGGCGGAAAGAACAGCTTTAAATTTCCTGCAGCGGCTTTCTGGCATTGCCACAAAAACAGCGCTATGGGTTGAAGCAATTAAAGATTATCCGGTACGCCTGGCCGATACGCGCAAGACCACCCCCGGGTTAAGAATGCTGGAGAAGTATGCCGTGGCCGTTGGCGGCGGCTATAACCACCGTCTCGCCCTGGATAGCGGAATTCTAATTAAAGAAAACCATATCCGCGCCGCCGGAGGCATCACTGCCGCCGTTAAAGCGGTCCGGGAACGGGCTCCGTTCACCGTGCGCATCGAAGTTGAAGTAACCGACCTGGCACAGCTTCAAGAGGCCCTGGCAGCCGGTGCCGATATTATTATGCTGGACAATATGGATATTGAAATGATGCGCCAGGCGGTGGCCATAACAGAAGGAAGGGCTTTGCTGGAAGCTTCGGGCAACGTAACTTATGAACGTCTCGTGGAAATTGCCGCCACCGGGGTGGATATTATCTCCTGCGGCGCCCTGACCCATTCTTTTAAATCTCTGGATTTAAGTTTGCTGCTTGATTAAATATGCGGTAAGCAGGTGACAGTCTACTATGGCTGAGCGTAAAATTTACGACTTGATCATTGTGGGCGGCGGCCCTGCCGGTGCTACCGCGGCTCTTTATGGCGCCCGGGCCGGCCTGTCCGTTTTGCTGCTGGAAAAAATGGTTCTGGGCGGGGAGATTGTCTCCACCGAACGGCTGGATAATTATCCGGGCTTCCCCGCAGGGATTACCGGGGCTGAGTTCGGGCAGCTCCTGGAGCAGCAGCTACAGCGCCACCGGGTGCCGGTGCAGCCGGTGGAGATTGAACAGGTCTCACTGAAAAGCGAAACTAAAAAGGTTTTCTTTGCCACCGGAGAAGAGGCGGCCCGGGCGGTTATTATCGCCACGGGAACGGTGCCCAACCTGCTCAATGTCCCGGGCGAAAAGGAGCTTTTGGGCCGGGGCGTTTCCTACTGCGCCACCTGCGACGCCGCCTTTTTCCGCAACAAAGAAGTGGCCGTGGTTGGCGGCGGCGATGCGGCCCTGGAAGAAACGCTGTTCCTGTCTCGCTTTGCCTCTAAAATATACCTGATCCACCGCCGCGACGCTTTTCGCGGCATCAAAGCGCTGCAGGAAAAAGTATTCTCTCTGCCCAACGTGGAGATTCTCTGGAAAAGTACGATCCAGAGTATTGAAGGAGAAAAAAAGGTGGAGGGATTGCACATACAGCAGGAGGGGCGGGCTCGCTTCCTGCCGCTGCAGGGCCTCTTTGTCTATATAGGGCGCAAGGCCAATACCGGTTTTTTGGGCGATGAACTGCCCCTGGATGAGCATGGTTTTATCGTCACCAATGATCAAATGGAAACCTCCCTTCCCCTGGTCTACGCTGCCGGCGATGTGCGCCGCAAAGGTTTGCGCCAGGTTATTACCGCTGCCGCCGACGGAGCCATAGCGGCCGCTGCCGCAGCCCAGGCCCTGGCGGTTCTTTAAGTACAGCACCGGTTTTCACCCCCCGGATAAAGATATGTTGGCGTGGCAGAATATAAAAAAACATATCTTTATTTGGAGTGAACCCTCTATGCGCCCTTTGTGGAAAGGCTCCATCAGCTTCGGCCTGGTCAATATCCCGGTACGCCTCTTTGCCGCCACGGAGCAAAAAAATGTCAAGTTTCGCTATCTGCATGAACCCTGCCGCACCCCTGTGGAATACCGCAAGGTTTGTCCCCGCTGTAAAAAAGAAGTGCCCCTGGAAGAGATCGTCAAAGGCTATGAGTATGAAAAAGGGCGCTTTGTCGTGATTGAAGAAAGTGATCTGGCCCGTATTCCCGAAGAGACCACAAAAAACATCGCTATTGTTGATTTTGTCCGCCAGGAAGAGGTAGACCCGGTTTATTACGATCGTTCCTATTTTCTTGCCCCCGGTGAAACGGGAGAGAAAGCCTTTCAATTGCTGCAGCAATCCATGGCCGAATCGGACATGGTGGCAGTGGTGCGCATCGTCTTGCGGTCGCGCCAATCCCTGGGGGTATTGCGCGTCTATGAACATACCCTGGCCCTGTCAACAATGTTCTACCCGGACGAGGTGCGCTCCACCGCCGGGCTTCCCGCCTGGAACCGGGAAATGAAGGTCAGTGATAGCGAGCTTAAAATGGCGCGGGAGCTGATAAAAAACTTGACCGCTCCCTTTACTCCGGAGAAATATACCGACGAGTACCGCAAAGCGCTCCTGGAAATTATCGAAGCAAAGATTGCCGGGGAAGAAGTCTATATGGCCCCGGCAGCACAAAAAGGCGAGGTGGTCGATTTAATGGAAGCGCTGAAAGCCAGCATAGAAGCAACCCGGGCAAGTGCCGGCGCGGAAACGGGACAAAAACGGCGGAAAAAAGCAACCGTTGGCACGGCTTGAGCTGTTTGCGCCCCTGGAACGGCATTTCGGATCCATCAAGCCCATGGAACCGCGCCCGGCGGAAACGCCATTTGATGACCCGGAATATGTTTATCAGATTAAGTGGGATGGCATCAGGATTCTGGCCTTTATAATAAAAGGGCAGGTCAGGCTGCAAAACCGGAAAGGTCGCGATCGCACCGCGCAGTACCCGGAGTTGCAGCAATTGGCGGAGTTGATCCGGTCTGAAGAAGCCCTTCTTGACGGCGAAGTGGTGGTCATGGAGGGAGGAAAGCCGAGCTTCCCCAGGGTTATCCAGCGAGATTTTTGCCAGAATAGACGCACCATCCTGCCCCTTTCCAGAAGGCTACCCTGCACCTACTGCTTATTTGATTTGCTGTTTCTGGATCGTAAAGACCTTACCGGAGAGCCCTTGATTGACCGGCAGCATCTCCTCTCCGAAGTGGCTTCATCGCGCTGGCCGCTTTACATAACTGAAAATTTTTCCAGCGGCATCTCCCTTTACCGCCGGGCTGAAGAGCTGGGGCTGGAGGGGATTGTGGCCAAGTTGAAAAGGAGCCCTTACCTTTTGGGGCAGAAGTCAGACTACTGGCTTAAGGTGAAGCCGCGCCGGCGCCTGCTTTGTATTGTGGGCGGCTTGAAAATGAGTAAGGGAACAGTGGGGGCCATTTTGCTGGGGGCCTATGACAACGGAGTAATACGTTATCTCGGCCGGGCCGGTTCCGGGCTTACCCGCCGCGACCTGGAAATACTCCGCCAGTACATTGCCACCGGCAGGGCGGCAGCGCCGCCTTTCGCCGATCCCCCTCCCGATAAAGATTGCCTCTGGCTGGAACCCCGCCTTACGGTCATGATTGAATTTGCCGAATGGACGCCGGATTTAAAGCTGCGCGCCCCGGTAGTGGTAGGGTTCAGTACCAGGCCCCCCGGTGATGCAGTAATTTAGATGCAGTAAGATTGTTTTATACTTGAAACAGTGCCCGCCAGGGAATCAGGAACCCAGAATTCAGAAGGGAAACCAAAACGATTTGCTTTAAACCAAAAGTTCCCACGGATAGCAACAGTTAAATGTTATCCTTTTTGTTTAAGGGAATTCAGAAGGAAAAGAATAAAAGCAGAATCGCCGCTGTTCCTATCTTTTATTCCGGATTCTGGATGCTTAATTCTGGCTTCCCGAAGAAGAAAGAGGTCGCGGAAATGCCAACATTGACGGTCAATCGTAGAGAAGTAAAGCTCACAAACCTGGATCGCATTCTCTGGCCTGATGTGGGGCTGACCAAGCATGATTTAATCCGTTATTACATTGAAGTAGCCCCTTACCTGCTGCCGCATTTAAAGGGACGCTTGCTGGTGGTCCAGCGTTTTCCCGAAGGAATAGAAGGAGAAGGTTTTTACCAGAAAAACATTCCGGAAAGTGCGCCGCCATGGCTGCGTACCCACCAGGTGGAGCACCAGGAAGGAAAAAAGACGCGCTATTTAATTGCTGATTCCATTGAAGCCCTGGTGTGGCTGGGCAATCAGGCTTGCCTGGAGCTGCACCCCTGGCTTTCCCCGGTGGACCGGCTTGAAAACCCCGATTTTGCTGTTTTTGACCTGGATCCGATGGAGGATTCAACTTATGAGGATGTCTGCCGGGCTGCCCTGTTGATTAAAGAAATACTTGACCGCCTGCAGCTACGCTGTTATCCCAAGCTATCCGGAGGCGCAGGATTGCAGCTATACCTGCCCCTGCAACCGCAATATTCTTATGAACAGTCACGTACTTTTGTCGAATTAATTTGCCGCCAGGTTCAGGCTTTGCTGCCGGAGATCACCACGGTGGAGCGGAAGGTCAATCAGCGCCGGGGGAAACTATATCTGGATTACCTGCAAAATGTTTTTGGCAAAACACTGGCTGCCGTTTACAGCCCGCGCCCTAGGCCAGGCGCCCCCGTCTCCATACCCCTGGATTGGTCTGAAGTGGCTGCCTGCTCTCCCCGGCCGGGTTCTATTACCCTGCAGAATATTATGCCCCGGCTGAAGGAAAAAGGAGATCTGTTTGCACCGGTTTTGACTGATAAACAGAAATTGCCTCTTTAATATCTCTGTTTGCCCATACCGAAATAACCGTTACTATGATATAATCATGAAAAAAATTTGCAGGAAAAAGAAGTACATTCATGAATTTTGTGTATTCAGAATATAATGATAATATTCACGGCCGGCTGTTACCCGGATCAACTCCTGCGCCGGACTGGCTAATGCGCCCCCGTTTGCGGAAGCACGGAGGCCGGCCTGGGGAAAAGGGATCTCTTGGCCGCATTATTTTATAGCAGAAACCGGCCCGTATCAGAAATTTTCGTCTGGAATTAGGAGAATTAAGATGGATATCAACTACTGGGAAGTTGCTTTAAGATTATTGCTTGCCGTCCTCTTTGGCGGAATAGTTGGTTTTGAGCGGGAAAGCCATAACCGGCCGGCCGGATTTCGCACTCATATACTGGTCTGTGTAGGGTCGGCTTTAATCATGATGCTTTCAGCATATGGTTTTGCCAATCTAACCGGTGGAAAATACCAGGTTGACCCCAGCCGTATCGCCGCCCAGGTGATCACCGGTATCGGTTTTTTGGGGGCAGGGACCATCCTGCAGCAGCGCGGCAGCATCAGGGGGTTGACTACTGCCGCCAGCCTCTGGGTAGTTTCCGGCATCGGGCTGGCGGTGGGCATCGGTTTTTATGGCGGTGCAGCCATGGCTACTTTGATTGTTTTAATCAGCCTCTTGCTTCTGGGCCGGGTAGACAGGGCTATTTTATCTCAGCGCCGGGTCAAAAGCCTTCGGATCAGGGCTAAAGATCGGCCCGGCCTGATGGGGCGGGTAGCCGGTATTCTCGGAGATTTAAAATTAAACATCCGTAGAATTGAACTAATGGAAGAGACCTATGAACCTGCTGTTGGCTACGAAGTAATCAATATGGAGTTTTTGCTGGTGGCTCCTTTGGGTTTAAATTCGAATCAGCTTTTACGGCGCCTCGCCTGCCTTGACGGTATCCTTGAGATATCCTGGCAGGGCGAAGATTTTCCACTCAAAAGTTTATCTGACGAAGCGTAGCTTTGTGACCTCAGCCCTATTCCTTAATCCACCTGTAAAATGCTGCCCGGGCAGCATTTTTTTGTCCGGACAAACATAATGACGTAAGCATAAGCAAAGACGCGGTAATTTATAATAAATCGGGTTAAAGACGCCTGGAAAGGTATAATAAATAAAGATGTTGCTTGCTTATCTTGCCGTAAGTGGGGTTATAATATGGATAAAGGTCAGTTAAGGTCAAATACCGCCTCCGGCTATGAATCAGCCTGTTTATTTAACTTTTGTCCTAATTAAGGAGAGCGGCCATGGTTACCCTATCCGATTCAATTGAAGATTATATTAAAAAGCTGCTTTCTTTAAGCTCGCGTTTATATGTGGATATCAGGCGGCGCGAACTGGCCCAAAAATTTTCTTGTGCTCCTTCACAGATAAATTATGTTTTAGAGCGCCGTTTTTCCGCCGAGCGAGGCTATCTTATTGAAAGCAGGCGCGGAGGGAGGGGCTATATCCGCATCTACCGGATTAACCCTCTGCAAAAGCAGGCCTGGAAAGCAGTAATTGATTACCTTGCCGGCGGCGATTTTGAACCGGATAAAGCGCTTCAGTTTATCAAGCGATGCCGTGAAGAAAATATCATCACCAGGCGGGAAGGGCGGATATTGCAAGCCCTGCTCAAGGACGAACTATATACAGCCCTGGTCTCGCCTGAAATTAAGGTCCGGAGTTTGCAGAAGAGAATTTTCAAAGCTGCCATTGAAGAGATATTAAAAGGCAGCTACTAAAGGAGTGATTAATGGATGATCTGTCAGGAATGCGGGCAGGAGCAGGCCAATGTTTTCATTACCAAAATAATAAATGGCAAAAAAATTGAACTTCACTTGTGCGAGCGTTGCGCCAGGGAAAAGGAGGAGCTAGAATTTTCATTTCAGCCCCAGTTTACCCTGCATAACCTTTTTGGCGGGCTGCTGCATGAAAATATTCGCGGTTCCAGGGATCAGATCCGTATTGCCAAGACCCAATGCCCTTCATGTGCCCTTACTTTTGCCCAATTCAGTCAGATTGGGCGGCTGGGCTGCAGCGACTGTTTTGCCGCCTTCGGGGATAAGCTGCAGCCGCTGCTCAGGCGTATTCACGGCAGCGCCCGCCACACCGGCAAGGTGCCTCGCCGGGGTCAGGGCGCGGTGCTGGCGAAGCGGGAACTGGAGCGATTAAAGGAAGAGTTGCATCGCGCCGTGCAGAAAGAAGAATTTGAGGAGGCAGCCAGGCTGCGTGACCAGATTCGGGCCATGGAAAAAGACCTGGAACAGGGAGGGAATGAAGCTTGAAACAGGATGCGTTTGTATTGAGCCGCTGGATGGAAGGAACAGGTCCTGAGGCTGATACAGTAATTAGCTCCCGGGTTAGAATTGCCCGGAATATCGAAGGCATTCCCTTCCCCTACCTCGCTTCCGATGAGCAGACCGCCGCGGTGCTTGCGCAGGTTTCCCAAACTGCTGCCGCTCAAAAAGAAGCGTTTGATGATTTTGTTTATCATCGCATGGCGGACCTGTCTCACCAGGCCAAGCAGGTTCTTGTGGAAAAGCACCTGATCAGTCCGTTTCTGGCCAAAGAATCCCATAACGGCGGAGTGTTGCTGCGGCGGGATGAGGCGGTAAGCATATTAATTAACGAAGAAGATCACCTGCGCATCCAGGCCATTTTGCCGGGCCTGCAGCTTGAAGAGGCCTGGCAGGAGGCCAACCGCTATGACGATCTTCTGGAAACAGGTATCAATTACGCCTTTGACGAACGCTACGGTTATCTTACCGCCTGCCCCACAAATGTGGGGACCGGCCTGCGCGCTTCAGTAATGCTGCATCTTCCGGCCTTAATTATGACCAAACAGGTCAACCGCTTGCTGGGCGCCCTCTCCCAGGTGGGTTTGGCTGTCCGGGGGCTATACGGTGAAGGGACAGAAATAATTGGCAACCTGGTTCAGGTATCCAACCAGATTACTCTGGGTCTGACCGAAGAAGAAATTTTACGCAATCTTTACGGGGTGACCCGCCAGATTATCGAACAGGAGCAGCAGGCGCGCCAGGCTCTGCTTAACGACAGCCGCCAGCGGATTACCGATCGCTCCTGGCGGGCGCTGGGCTTGCTTCATTATGCCAGGATCATGAGCTCCCAGGAAGCGATGCAGCTTTTGTCGGACGTTCGCCTGGGCTACGACCTGGGCCTGATCGATAACATCGACCGGAAGCTCTTAAATGAATTACTGGTCATCATACGCCCCGCCACCCTGCAGCTATTGGCTGGCAAAGAACTTGGAGCCGAAGACAGGGATCTGGAAAGACCGCTGCAGATTAAAAAAAGATTAAACCGTTATGTAGATAAAACAGAGAGTTGAAAAATAACGTGGGAATAGAGGTGACAAAATATGTTTATGTTCGGCCGTTTTACTGAAAGAGCACAGCAAGTCCTGGTTCTGGCCCAGGAAGAGGCCAAGAGGTTAAACCATAACTTTATCGGCACAGAACACCTGCTTTTAGGTTTGGTCCGGGAAGGATCCGGTATTGCCGCACGGGCCTTGCAAAACATGGGGGTTGATTTGAACCGGGTCCGCCATGAAGTGGAACAGATTACTCCCAAAGGTGAAAAAGCGGCCTTCCCGCATGGTATCAGCTACACGCCCCGGGCCAAGAGGGTCGTTGAACTGTCCATTGAAGAAAGTCAAAACCTGGGGCACAATTATGTAGGCACCGAGCATATTTTGCTGGGTCTCCTCAGGGAAGGAGAAGGGGTTGCCGCCCAGGTTCTTTCCAATATGGGCATGGATTTAAAACGGGCCCGTAAAGAAGTCATTCAGTTGCTGGGCGGTGAAGGAGGAGCGGCCAGGCCGGGGGATGAAGAGAAGAATAACCCTCAGACCCCTACGGTGGACGCTTTCGGGAGAGATCTGACCAAACTGGCCCGGGAAGGAAAACTGGACCCGGTCATCGGGCGGGAAAAAGAAATCGAGAGGGTTATCCAGGTGTTGAGCCGCCGCACCAAAAACAACCCCTGTCTCATCGGCGAGCCCGGGGTGGGCAAAACAGCTATCGCCGAGGGGCTGGCCCAGCGTATTATCGAAGGGCGCGTGCCAGAAATTCTAAGAGGCAAGAGAGTGGTTACCATTGAACTGGCCGCGGTAGTAGCCGGCACCAAATACCGCGGTGAATTTGAAGAGCGGCTGCGCAAATTGATGCAGGAACTGCGCCAGGCCGGCAATGTCATGGTTTTTATCGATGAGTTGCACACCATCATCGGGGCGGGAGCCGCGGAAGGGGCCATTGACGCCTCTAATATCCTGAAGCCGGCCCTGGCCCGGGGTGAGTTGCAGTGTATCGGCGCCACCACCCTGGACGAATATCGCAAGCATATCGAGAAAGATCCGGCTTTGGAAAGGCGTTTTCAACCGATTACTGTGGGCGAACCCACCAGGGAAGAAAGCCTGGCCATCTTAAAAGGCCTGCGCGATCGCTACGAAGCTCACCACAAAGTTAAAATAACAGATGAAGCGCTGGAAGCGGCGGTTAACCTTTCCGACCGTTATATCAGCGACCGTTTTCTGCCTGACAAAGCCATCGATCTGATTGATGAAGCCGCTTCCAGGGTGCGGATACGCAACTATACCGCGCCGCCGGATTTGAAAGAGATGGAAGAAAAGTTGGAAAGCCTGCGCAGTGAAAAAGAAGCCGCCGTGCGCAACCAGGAATTCGAACTGGCGGCCAAACTGCGCGATCAGGAGCACAAGTTTAGGGAAGAGCTGGAAGAGCTGAAAAAAGAATGGGAACAAAAAATCGGCACCTCCGACCTGGCCATGGTTACCGATGATGATGTCGCCTATATTGTATCCAGCTGGACCGGTATACCGGTGAAGAAGCTGGCCGAAGAAGAATCGGAGCGGTTAATGAAACTGGAAGAGATTCTGCACCGGCGGGTTATCGGGCAGGATGAAGCGGTGCACTCGGTAGCCAGGGCCATCCGGCGAGCCCGGGCCGGTTTAAAGGATCCCAAGCGACCCGTCGGTTCTTTCATCTTTCTCGGACCTACCGGGGTAGGCAAAACAGAACTGGGCCGCGCCCTGGCCGAAGCCCTCTTTGGCGATGAGCGGGCCATGATCCGCCTGGATATGTCCGAATATATGGAGAAGCATACAGCGGCCAGGCTTATTGGAGCGCCACCAGGGTATGTGGGCTACGATGAAGGGGGGCAGTTGACCGAAAAAGTACGCCGCAAACCCTATTCGGTCATTCTCTTTGATGAGATGGAGAAAGCTCACCCCGATGTATTTAATGTGCTGCTGCAGATCTTAGAAGACGGCAGGCTGACCGACGGTAAAGGGCGTACGGTTGATTTTCGCAATACCGTGGTGATTATGACTTCCAACGTTGGGGCTACTTTCTTGCGCAAGTCCACTCTTGGCTTCGGTACCGCCGATGAAGAGACCGGATATGAAAAGATGAAAGAGCGCATCATGGATGAATTGAAGCGTACTTTTCGTCCAGAATTTCTAAACCGGGTTGATGACACCATCGTCTTTCATTCACTTTCACGCGAGCATATCCGGCAGATAGTTGATATCATGCTTGAAGAGTTAAACAAGCGTATCGAAGAGCATGGTCTTCGCGTGGAAGTGTCCAGTGCAGCCAGGGATCGCCTGGTCGAAGAAGGTTATGATCCTGCTTTTGGAGCGCGCCCGCTGCGCCGCGTTATCCAAAAGCGTTTGGAAGACGGCATCTCCGAAGAGATGCTGCAGGGCAAGGTTAAGCCCGGAGATACGGTGCTTGTTGACGTGGAAAATGATCGGTTTACCTTTACGCCAAAATTGATCGCCAAATAAAGATCGCCCAAAAAGGCGGAGCCGCTGCAGGAAAAAGGTAAAGAGACCGCTTGTAAGCGGTCTCTTTTATCGTAGTCAGAATTTCCTGAACTTACAAACTTTAGTGGCGGTAAAGGAATTTTTCCTTTCTTCGTCGAATAATCAAAAAGTCATTGGTGAAAAGATGATCAAATTGAGCAATGAAGCCTTGTTGGGCAAATTTTGCATCTTTAAGGGGGATTTAATTGAAAATTGCGGTATCGGGTAAAGGCGGAGCCGGAAAGTCTACTATTTCCGCCAACCTGGTTTATTGCCTGGCGGCCAGGAATAAACCTGTATTTGCCGTGGATGCCGATCCGGACGCCAACCTGGGGCTGGTTTTGGGGCTTGACCCCGAAAGGCTGGCCCAGTTGCAGCCTTTGAGCGAACTGCAGGAGGTCATAGCCGCTAAAAATGCCGGAGGCGGGACCATGGTGGACTTGAACCCGGATGTTTCTGATGTTCTGGAAGAGTATACCTTGCGGGAGGGCCCGATCCATTTTTTAAAAATGGGGGCCATTAAACAGGGCGGCTCTTCTTGCTATTGCAAAGAAAACGCTTTTTTAAATGCCGTTTTAACTAATATTCTTCTGGAGCGGCCCGAAGCGGTTGTTTTGGATATGAGCGCCGGTATAGAACACCTGACCCGGGGGACCGCCCGGGGCGTCGAGATCATGCTGGTAGTTGTAGAACCGACGCGGGCCGGGGTCAGTACGGCCCTGGCTGTAGATCGCCTGGCCGGTGATCTGCAGGTGCCCCGGGTTTTTTTTATCGGCAATAAAATTCGTACCGCCGCCGACCGTGACTACCTTGTTTCCTCTTTGCCGGAGGAACGGATTGTCGGCATGGTTCCGTTTTCAGAAGCAGTTCTCGAAAGAGCCAGAAAAATAGAACTTCAAGGCTTTAAGAAGGAAGATCAATTACCGGGAATGAAAGAGATATTTGATAAACTCAGCGGAGGTGGTAACTCACTTTAAGATGACATGAGCAATGCAGCCCGGGGGTTTATTTTAAATTTTAAAGGAGGTTAGCAAAGAATCTATGTCCGAGGAGAAGAAAAAAGCCGACAACAAGAGAACGATAGATCCGGCGGCTTTGACTGTCCTGGATCGTAATGATGGACAGATTGAAACCGCTTATGATCGCTATGTGAATATGCAGCCCCAGTGCAGCTATGGTCGCACCGGAATCTGCTGCCGCATCTGCCTGCAGGGTCCCTGCCGCATCACCAAAAAAGCTTCCAAGGGCATTTGCGGGGCGCACAGCTACACCATCGTCGCGCGAAATCTTGTCCGGGCCATTACCGGCGGAGCCAGCGCCCATGCCGACCACGGCCGGCATATCCTCTATACTCTTCTGGAAATGCTCGAGGGGAGAACGCACGATTATAGTATCGAAGATCCGGAGAAGCTGCGCCGCGTTGCCCAAAGAATAGGCCTCTCCGTTGAGGGCAAGGAGGAGCGCGAACTTCTGAAAGAGGTTTTGGAGGTTGCGGTAAGCGACTTCAACAAGCTCTCCGGCGAGCCCTGTCGCTGGCTCGAGTCCACCGTTACCATGGGACGGATGAACAAGTTTACCGATTGCAACATCCAGCCGCGCAGCGTTCACACAACTATCGCCGAATCGATGGGCCAGACGCACATGGGGGTTGACGCCGACCCGGTAAACCTGGTCTTCCAGGGGTTGAAGACGGCCCTGGCCGATTATATTGGCATGCATATTGCCACTGATCTTTCCGATATTCTTTTTGGCACTCCCAAGCCGGTAACCTCTGAGGCAAACCTCGGGGTCATCGATCCCGAAATGGTCAATATCGCCCTGCACGGTCACAACCCCCTCCTGAGCGAGATGGTTGTCCGGGCGGCCCGCGAGATGAAAGCAGAGGCTGAAGCAGCCGGCGCCAAGGGGATCAAGTGCATGGGCATCTGCTGCACCGGCAACGAAGTCCTGATGCGCCAGGGGGTGCCCCTGGTAACCAACTTCCTCTCCCAGGAGCTGCCGATCATGACCGGGGCGCTGGACGCCATGGTCGTCGACGTGCAGTGCATCATGCCCGCGGTAAGGGCGGTGGCCGAGTGTTACCATACCCGGATCATTACCACCATGTCGCATTCCAAGATCCCCGGCTCATACCATGTTGAATTTTCTGAAGACCGGGCCATGGAGAAAGCTCGCGAGATTATCTACCTGGCCATCGAGGCCTTCAAAGAGCGGATACCTGGCCGCATCGATATTCCGCAGGTTAAGAACAAGGTAACCGCCGGCTTCAGCCTCGAGGCGCTGCTCGATATCTTTGCCGCGGTAAACCCTGACAATCCGATCAAGGTGCTCACCGACGCCATCGATTCAGGGCAGCTACGCGGCGTGGTCCTGCTGGCCGGCTGCAACAACCTGCGCGTGCTGCACGATCAAAGCCATGCCACCGTGATCAAGGGCCTGGCCGCGAACAATGTTTTCCTGGTCTCTACCGGCTGCGTGGCCGGCACCGCGGCCAAGCTGGGCCTGATGAACGCGGAGGCCGTGGAACAATACGCCGGCGAAGGGCTGAAGGCATTCATAAATATGCTGAACGAGGCCAATGCCGGCAAATTAAATGAAAAGCTGCCGCTGGTTTTCCACATGGGTTCCTGCGTGGATAACTCGCGCGCTTACGATCTCAATACCCTCATGGCCAATGAGTGGGGCGTTGATACGCCCAAGGTGCCTTACGCGGCCTCGGCCCCCGAAGCGATGAGCGAGAAGGCGATAGCCATCGGTACCTGGTGCGTCACCCTGGGCATGCCCACCCACGTGGGGGTTACCCCGGAGATTACCGGCAGCGCCCTCGTTGACGGCATTGCCCTGCAGATTGCCCATGACGTTTACGGCGGCTACTTTATCTGGGAAGAAGATCCCGAGAAATCGGTTGATGCAATTCTCGCCGCTCTCGACGAGCGTACCTGGAAGCTGCGGGTGCACCGCCTGGCTAAAGAGAGGTACGAGACCGAGGCGATCTCGGTGGGATGGTAAGCCCATATCGCGCAAAAAGGAGGAATGAAAGAAGATGACAGAATCCAGCACCTTTGACGGTGTTCTGGCTCGAGAGTGGAAAGAATCATTTGAAGAGATCTTTGAAGGCGCTGTTGATGAATCGAAACCGCCGTTAAAACTCTTTCAGAAAGCCTATGACGGCGCCGTCATCGCCACCAGCTATGCTGAAATTCTGCTCAACCAGGCCCTCCGCCGCTACGGCCCCGACCATCCCGTAGCCTACCCCGATACCGGCTACTACCTGCCGGTGATCCGGGCTTTGAGCGGCGAAGCGGTTACCAAATTGGGCGAATTGCCTCCCATCCTGAACCGGATGCGCAACCAGGTTCGGGAGGAGCTTAACTTCTATAATGCCCGCCTCTGCGGCGAAGCGACCGCTTACGCCGCTGAAATTATCGAGGCGCTGCGCTACCTGAACGGGGCCAGGCCGCACGTGGAGCCCTGGACCGGCTTCCTGGGCGACCCGGTAGTCCGCCGCTACGGCATCCTGCTGGTGGACTGGACCATTCCCGGCCAGGCGGTGATTGTAGGCAAGGCCAAGTCAACGGAAGCGCTGGCCCGCCTGGTCACGGACCTGCAGAGTAAGGGCTTCATGATCTTCCTTACCTATGAGGTTGTGGAGCAGGCCATCGAAGCGGGCTTGAAGCTGGGGATCGATTTTATCGCCTTCCCCACGGGCAATTTTACCCAGGTCATCCATGCCGTCAACTACGCCCTGCGTGCCGGCATGGCCTTTGGCGGGATCCCGCCTGGGAATCGCCAGGAGACGCGCGACTACCAGCGCCGCCGGGTGCGCGCCTTTGTGCTGCAGCTTGGCCCTGCGGACGAGGTGCAGGTGGCGGCCCACTTTGCGGCTATCTTCCTCGGCTTCCCGGTGCTTGTCGACCAGGAGCTGCCGGAAGACGAGCAGATTCCCAACTGGTATATCTCTCATCCCAACTACGACGACATGATCAAGGTGGCCCTGGAGGTTCGCGGCATCAAGCTGAAGATCGTCGATATCCCCGTCCCCATTACCGTGGGGCCGGCCTTTGAGGGTGAAGTTATCCGCAAGGGTGACATGCGCATTGAGTTTGGCGGCGGCCGCACCCCCGCCTTCGAGCTGGTGGAGATGGTGGGCGAGGATGAGATCGAAGACGGCAAGATTGAAGTTGTCGGGCCCGAGATCGATGACTGCGCGGAAGGCGGCTCCCTGCCGCTGGGCATCGTGGTCAAGATCTTCGGGCGGAAGATGCAAAAAGACTTCGAAGGGGTCCTGGAACGCCGCATCCACTACCTCATCAACTACGGCGAGGGGCTCTGGCACATGGCCCAGCGCGACACCATCTGGATGCGCATCAGCAAGGACGCGGCGGCCAAGGGCTTCAAGATCCGCCATTTTGGCGATCTCCTGGTGGTCAAGTTCAAGGACGAGTTTCCCTCTATCGTCGACCGGGTCCAGGTAACCCTCTATACCGACCGGGCGCAGGTTGAAGAGCAGTTGGCCCGGGCACGCCAGTTTTATGCCGCCCGCGACGAGAGGCTTAAAGGCCTTACCGACGAGGCCGTGGATGTGTTCTACTCCTGCATCCTCTGCCAGTCCTTTGCTCCGAACCACTGCTGCGTGGTTACCCCGGAAAGGCTTGGCCTCTGCGGCGCGGTTAGCTGGCTCGACTCGAAGGCGACCTATGAGATTGATCCCACCGGACCCTGCCGCCCCATCGCCAAGGAGGGGCTGATTGACGAGGAGAAAGGAATCTGGCAGTCCATCAACGAATATGTCTATCTGAATACGAACCGCACCATTGAAGAGTGCTCCATTTACAGCTTCATGGACCGGCCCATGACCTCGTGCGGCTGCTTCGAATGCATCATGGCCATTCTGCCCGAGGCCAACGGGGTGATGATTACCACACGCGAGTATACCGGTGATACCCCTTGCGGGATGACCTTCTCCACGCTGGCCGGCACCGTCGGCGGAGGGGTTCAGACGCCCGGCTTTATGGGCCACGGCCGCGCTTACGTGCTCAGCCGCAAGTTTATCCGGGCTGACGGAGGGCTGGCCCGCGTGGTCTGGATGCCCAAGGAGCTGAAAGATTATCTCGGGGATGACTTGCGGAAGCGGGCCGAGGAGGAAGGCCTGGGCGCCGATTTCGTCGACAAGATTGCCGATGAAACCGTGGGCACCACCTCGGAAGAGATTCTCCCCTTCCTGGAAGAGAAGGGGCATCCGGCCCTGACCATGGAGCCGCTGATGTAAACAAGTACCTTTAAGAGAACCTCCGGTGGAGGCACGCCGATGAAACCGGAAGGCGTTTCTCTTTAAAATGTGAAGAAAGGAGTAGGGAAGATGGGTTTAACTGGTTTAGAGATTTTTAAACATCTGCCCAAGACTAACTGCAAAGAATGTGGCTCTCCGACCTGCCTGGCTTTTGCCATGGCTCTGGCCAGCGGTAAGGCCTCTCTGGACGCATGTCCTTATGTATCAGAAGAGGCCAAAGCGGCACTTGATTCTGCATCTGCGCCCCCGATCAAGCTGGTCAAGGTGGGCGCGGGAGATCATGCGGTGGAACTGGGGGACGAAACGGAACTGTTCCGCCACGACAAGCGCTTTTTCCATCCTACCAGCATTGCCGTCCTCATCAGCGATACGGAGGACGCGGCCGCCTCAGCGGAACTCTTTGATGCCCTGGAATTTGACCGGGTCGGTCTGCATTACGTTACCGACATGGTAGCGGTGCAGTGTGCATCGGGCGACGCGGCCAAGTTTAAGGCGGCGGTGGAAGCTGTTGCCGGCAAAACTCAAAAAGCCATGATTTTAATCGCCGAGGATCCCGCCGTAATGGAAGCAGCCCTGCCGGCGGTCAAAGACCGCAACCCCCTGGTTTATGCGGCCAACGCCGGTAACTATGAAAAGATGGTGGAGCTGGCCAAGGCCAACAACTGCCCCCTGGCGGTTAAGGGTAAGGACTTAAATGAAACCGCCGAACTGGTGGAAAAGATTGTAGCCCTGGGCTACAAGGAGCTTGTTTTGGACAGCGGCGCCCGCGAAACGAGCAAGGTGTTGGCCGACCTGACCCAAATGCGCCGTCTTGCCGTGCGTAAAAAGTACCGCCCCTTCGGCTATCCCACCATTGCTTTTACCAGCAAAGAAAACGCCCAGGAGGAAATACTGCAGGCTGGTGTCTATGTCAGTAAATACGCCAGCATTGTGGTGCTTAAAGCCAGAGAAAAGCAACAGTTGCTGCCTTTGCTCGCCTGGCGCCAGAACCTTTTCACCGACCCGCAAAAGCCCATTGCGGTTGAGCCGAAGCTGTATGATGTCGGTGAACCTGACGAAAATTCCCCGGTTTACGTTACTACCAACTTCTCTCTGACCTACTTTATCGTGGAAGGCGAAGTGGAAGGCAGCCGTATTCCCAGCCGCATCCTCTCCGTGGATACCGGCGGGGTTTCTGTATTGACAGCTTACGCGGATAACAAGTTCTCGGCGGAAACTATAGCGGCAGCGATGAAAAAGGCGGGCCTGGATGAGAAAGTAAAACACCGCCAGATCGTCATTCCGGGACATGTGGCCGTGCTTAAAGGAGCTCTGGAGGAAGCATCGGGCTGGGAAGTTCTGGTTGGTCCCCGGGAAGCTTCCGGAATTCCCAAGTTCGCCAAGGAAAGGTTTGCCTAGAGTTCGGCTAAAGGCTGTGCCGGAGGCCGGTTGGCTTGCCGGCATGGCAGCCTAAAAAATTTCTTGCAGGTGTTTCCTCCATTTTGAAGAATATAGGAGAGGAGCGTCAAAATGGCTGTAGAGATTCTCAAAGAAAAATATAGAAGTAAAGTGGGCGAAGTTGTCCTGGGCGCTACCAAAGAACAGGGTGGCACCCGCAGCCATACCATTACTGTCGGGGGAGAATCGACTTTGCCTTTCTTGCATTTTGAAGGAGAGGTGCCCCATCGCCCGGTAGTGGCCATGGAGATTCTGGATATGGCCCCTGAAGACTGGCATCCCTGTTTTAAACAGTATTTTGGCGATGTCTATGATGATCCCGCAGCCTGGGCCAAAAAATGCGTGGAGCAATATGGCGCCGATTTGATTCAAATCCGACTCAGAAGCGCCGACCCGGATTTTAAAGACAGCTCTCCGGAAGATTGCGCCGCCGTAGTGAAGAAGGTCCTCGAAGCGGTAGGTGTACCCCTCATTGTCATCGGCTGCGGCAAACCGGAGAAGGACAGTACGATTTTCCCTGTGGTAGCCGAAGCTGCGGCGGGGGAAAACCTTCTTTTAGGCGTGGCGGAGCTGGAAAACTACAAGGCGATCACCAGCGCCTGCATGGCGCACCAGCACAACATTATCGCCCAGTCTCCCATTGATATAAATATCTGCAAGCAGTTGAATATTTTAATCGCCGAAATGAGCACCGCCATGGTAAACCGCATTGTCATTGACCCCACTATCGCTGCCCTGGGCTACGGTATCGAATATTCTTATTCGATTATGGAGCGCGCCAGCAACGGCGCTCTTCAGGGAGACAAAATGCTGGCTATGCCCATGATCGGCAATATCGGCGCGGAAGCATGGCGGGCCAAGGAAGCCAACATTTCCGCGGAAGACGAGCCCGGCTGGGGTGAGCAGGAAGAGCGGGGGATCATGTGGGAATCCACCACCGCCATGGCTTACCTGCAGTCAGGTATGAACATCCTGGTAATGCGCCATCCCCGCTCGGTGGAGCTGATAAAGGGTCAGATTGACGACCTGATGAAAGACAATAGCTATTAATTAAGCAGGTGGTAGAAAGCCGGAGGCCGTCTGGCCTCGGCTTCTCCCCTAAAGTAGTCTCGGTAAGCTTAAGCCTATGTGAAGCGATGAACCGGTTTGATTTTTACTGGTTAAGGAGGATGGCCAAATGATTATTATCGGTGAACGGATTAACGGGATGTTTAAAGATATCGCCAGGGCGATCAAAGAGAAAGACGCGAAAGTGATACAGGAATGGGCCCGCAAACAGGAAGAAAACGGCGCCCATTACCTTGACATCAACGTGGGCCCCAGTTCTCCGGCGCCGGTGGAAGCGATGAAATGGCTGGTTGAAGTGACCCAGGAGGTCACCGATCTGCCTCTCTGCCTCGATTCTACAAAGTACGATGCTATTGAAGAAGGCTTGAAACTGTGCAAGCGCCCGGCCATGATCAACTCCGTTCCGGCGATCCAGAGCAAGATGGAGCGGGTTTTTTCCATGGCGGCACAGTATGACGCCGAAGTAATCGGCCTGGCTATGAGCGAAGAGGGAATTCCCAAGGATGCCGACAGCCGTGTGGCCCTGGCGGCGGAGCTGGTGGCCAATGCCATGGCCTTTGATATTTCACCGGACAGACTGTATATCGATCCCCTGGTGCTGCCCTGCAACGTGGCCCAGGATCACGGACCGGAAGTGCTGCGGACTTTAAGGGAAATCAAATTAATATCCGATCCTTCTCCAAAAACTGTGGTCGGCCTGAGCAATGTCTCCCAGGGAACCAAGAATCGCGAGCTAATTAACCGTGTTTTTGCCGTCATGGCCATGAGCCACGGCCTTGACGCAGGTATCGTTGACGCCTGTGACGACGAGTTGATGGCCGCGGTGGCCACGGCGCGAATCCTGCTGAACATGGATATTTACTGCGATTCTTATATTGATGTTTTCAAAAAGAGCAACCGCTAACCGGCCGGGGGTGCACGCGCCGGCTTGAGCCGTGCGCCCCCGGGCCTGCGGTAATGAAACAGCAATAGTCGCAATTTAAAGAAAGGAAGGTGATCCCATGATTATCGCTGAGCGCAAACCCCTGGAAAAAATCTTGGATATGGTGGCGCCGTTTAAGCGCATCTGCGTACTGGGCTGCGGCACCTGCGTCACCGTATGCATGGCCGGGGGGCAGAAGGAAGCCGAAGAGCTGGCTGCATTAATCAGTATTCACCGCAAGAAGGAGAACCAGGAAGGGACCGTAGAAGCTTTTACCATTGAACGGCAGTGTGAGTACGAGTACATCGATCAGGTCGTGGAGCGGTTAAAAGGCTATGATGTCATCGTCAGCCTGGCCTGTGGCGTGGGCCCCCAGACCCTGGTGGAACATGTCCCCGAACTGCGGGTGCTGCCCGGAGTGAACACTACCTCCATGGGTTACCCGAAGGAGCAGGGAGTCTGGGTGGAGCGGTGCCTGGGTTGCGGTGATTGCGTCCTGCACCTGACCGGGGGCATCTGCCCCATTACCCGCTGCGCCAAGAGCATCCTGAACGGGCCTTGCGGCGGTTCAGCGGAAGGCAAATGCGAGCTGGGTAAAGATGTGGACTGCGCCTGGCATTTGATTCACGATCGCCTGGCCAGCCTCGGCCGCCTGGGTGACCTGGCTGTGATTCAGCCTCCCAAGGACTGGTCGACTTCTCATCATGGAGGCGTGAGAACCACAGTAAGGGAGGATGTCAAAGTTGATCGCGGGGAGTAAACTGGAAAGAGTACTGAACAGCGGACATTTTGCCGTAACAGGGGAACTGGGGCCGCCCAAGGGCGCCGACCTCGAGCAACTGAAGCATCACGCCTACGCGATGCGCAATCATGTCGAAGCATACAATATTACCGACAACCAGACGGCCATTGTGCGCACTTCCAGCATTGCCTGCGGCGCCGTCCTGGTGCAGATGGGCCTTGAGCCTACCATCCAGATCGTCGTGCGCGACCGTAACCGTATCGCCATTCAGAGCGATGTTTTAGGCGCAGTGGCTCTGGGCATAAAAAATATCCTCTGCCTTTCCGGAGACCACCAGAAGTTCGGCAATGAACCGCAATGCAAAGGCGTCTATGACATCGATTCGATGCAGCTGATCAAGATGCTCAAGGACCTGCGCGATGAAGGAGTATTTTGCGGCGGCGAAAAACTGGAAGGCGAAGTAAAATATTATCTGGGCGCCGTAGAAAACCCCTTCGCCGATCCTTTTGAGTACCGGGTTGACCGCCTGGAGAAGAAAATTAACGCCGGGGCGAGCTTTATCCAAACCCAGTGCATTTTCGATATCGAGCGCTTTAAAAAATGGATGGAACTGGTCCGGGAGCGGGGCCTGCATAAAAAAGTCAAGATCATGGGCGGCGTTACACCGATTAAATCCCTGGGCGCGGCCAAGTATATGAAAAACTGCGTCTCCGGTATTACCATTCCCGATGAGCTTATCGATCGTTTGCAGGGCGCTGCAAACAAAAAAGAAGAAGGCCTGAAAATCGCCATCGAAACCATTCAGCAGCTTAAAGAGATTGAAGGGGTAGCCGGGGTGCATATCATGGCCATTGCCTGGGAAGAAGTTGTCCCCGAGATCGTGGAGCGGGCCGGCCTTTATCCCCGCCCTCAAGTCTAGTCTAGACAAACTATACATCAAAGCTGTGGATCTGCATTTTATAAAGGACAGGCCGCGTCATGGCCTGTCCTTTTATCCACTTGTCAACCATGTTTAACGTCGGGCGGAAAGTTATTCATGTATAATATTTATTACGAGGAGGAGGTGAATCCATGCCCTTTAAAGATGTAGTGATTGTCAGCGGGGTGCGGACGCCGATCGGTGATTTTGGCGGGTCTTTGCGGGATGTGCCGGGGATGGAGTTGGGCCGGCTGGTGGTGGAAGAAGCGCTCAGCCGTGCCGGCCTGGCCAGGGAACAGGTCGATGAAGTAATCTTTGGCAACTGTGGCCAGCAGACCTCTGAACCCAACATTGCCCGCTGTATCTCTTTGAAAGCCGGCCTGCCCGTTACGACAACCGGGTTTACCATCCAGCGCCAGTGCAGTTCGGCCATGCAGGCCATTGCTTCGGCGTACCAGGAGATTGTTTTAGGTGATGCCGATATTGTTGTAGCCGGCGGGGTAGAGTCGATGAGTACCATGCCTTATGTCCTTAAAGACGCCCGCTGGGGCAAGCGGTTGCAGCATGGCCAGATGACCGATGCCCTGTGGGAGATGCTCATGGATCCATTCCATAAAATTATGATGGGAGAAACGGCGGAACGGCTGGTCGATAAGTACGGCATCACCCGGGAAGAACAGGATCAGATCGCTTACCGCAGCCATGTCAACGCCATCGCGGCCATTGATGAGGGTAAATTTAAAGAAGAAATTGTCCCGGTACCTGTGCAAACCCGTAAAGGCGAAGTTATTGTCTCTACTGACGAGCATCCCCGCCGTAATATTTCCCTGGAGAGTCTGGCTGCCCTGAAGCCTGCTTTTCGCCAAAATGGCACCGTTACAGCCGGCAATGCCTCGGGCCTCAACGACGGAGCTGCCGCGGTAGTGGTTATGGCGGCGGAAAAGGCGGCTGCCCTGGGTATCAAACCCCTCGGCCGCATCGTTTCCTATGCCTGGGCCGGGGTAGAACCTGACCTGATGGGCTACGGCCCGGTTCCCGCAACTCAAAAAGCCTTGCAAAAAGCAGGAATGAAACTTGACCAGATCGAGCTGATTGAACTGAACGAGGCTTTTGCCGCCCAGTATCTGGCTTGCGAAAAATTGTTGGGCTTAAACCGCGAAATTGTCAACGTCAACGGCAGCGGCATAGGTTTAGGGCATCCGGTCGGCTGTACCGGTGCACGGATTGTAGTTACCCTGTTGCATGAAATGGCCCGGCGTAACCTCAAGTTCGGACTGGCCACCCTTTGTGTCGGCGGTGGTATGGGGATGGCCATGATATTCGAGAGAGATTAGTTGAGAGAAGGCGCGCTGCGCCTGAAGGGCATGCCCATCATTCAACATTGAGGAGGTTATCTTATGGCTAAGCTGGTAGAGGTAACCAGGGAAGAGCGGCTGGCGGTGGTCACCATCAACCACCCGCCGGTTAATGCTTTGAACAAACAGGTCATGGATGAGCTGGAACAAGCATTTCAGGAACTGGCTGAAGATGGCAGTGTCGGGGCGGTGATTGTTACCGGCGCCGGAGAGAAAGCCTTTGTGGCCGGAGCAGATATCAGTGAGTTTCCCACTTTAAGCAGCGCTAATGGAGAAAAGCTTAGCCGCAGGGGCCAGCAGATCTTTCAGCAAATTGCCGACTTTCCCGCTCCGGTAATCGCTGCGGTGAACGGGTTTGCCCTGGGTGGTGGCCTGGAACTGGCCCTGGCCTGTGATATCCGGGTTGTGGCGGAAAATGCTAAAGTGGGGTTGCCTGAAGTGACCCTGGGCATATTCCCCGGTTATGGCGGCACCCAGCGCCTGCCCCGCTTTATCGCCCAGGGTAAAGCCAAGCAACTGATTTTTACCGGTGAGATGATTGATGCCGCTGAAGCATATCGGATCGGTTTAGCCGATCAGCTTGCCGCTCCGGGTGAAGCGCTGGCCAAGGCGAAAGAGCTTGCCGGAAAGATACTCCAGCGCGGGCCTGTGGCCGTAAGGCTGGCCAAGCAGGCCATCAACCAGGGGCTGGAACAAACTCTAAGGGAAGGTCTAAAAATGGAAGCGTATCTCTTTGGCCAGTTATGCGACACCGAAGACCAAAAAGAAGGAGCCCGCGCCTTCCTGGAGAAGAGGAAACCGGAGTTTAAAGGGCACTAGATCAGGATCTAGAATACAGGAGCTAAACGAGCCGTAACAGAAATAGCCAGGTCTTGCCGTACAGGGGAGCCCTTTAGAACCACAGGTCGTAAAAGCCGATCGGTACACTTTTTAAGGCAATGAAGGAGGGAGTTTGTTTAATGGAGATTAAGACGATTGGCGTGGTTGGAGCGGGCACCATGGGCAACGGTATTGCCCAGGTTGCCGCGGAAGCCGGCTTTAACGTGATTATGCGTGATCTCGAAGAAAGGTTTGTCCAGCGCGGCCTGGATACGATTAAGAAGAACCTTGGGCGGGCAGTTGAGAAGGGGAAGAAGAGCCAGGCTGAGACCGATGCCGTCCTATCCCGCATCCGCGGTACCGTAGAGCTTTCCGACCTGAAGGAGGCAGACGTGGTTATTGAGGCCATAGTAGAAAATATGCCTTTGAAAAAGGAGCTCTACGCCCAGTTAGATTCTGTGTGCAAGTCCGAAGCAGTCCTGGCTTCAAACACCTCCGGCTTAAGCATTACCGAGATGGCTTCGGTAACGAAGCGCCCGGAAAAAGTGGTGGGGATGCACTTTTTTAATCCCGTTCCGGTCATGAAGCTGGTGGAGGTAATTAAAGGAACCGCTACGGACAGCCAGACTTTTGAGCTGGCCATGGAGCTTGCCCGCAAGCTGGGTAAAGAGCCTATTTCCGTAAATGAAGCTCCGCTCTTTGTCGTGAACAGGATTCTGGTTCCGATGATCAATGAGGCGGCGTTTGTGCTTATGGAAGGCATTGCCAGCGCCGAAGATATCGACCGGGGTATGATGCTCGGGGCCAATCACCCCATTGGACCCCTGGCCCTGGCGGACCTGGTCGGCCTGGATGTGCTCCTGGCCGTAATGGATACCCTTTACCATGAAACCCAGGATTCCAAGTACCGCAGTTGCCCCTTGATCCGCAAACTGGTCCGTGCCGGCCACCTGGGGCGCAAAAGCGGGCGCGGCTTTTACAACTACCAGTAATTCTTACCTATCCCTCGTGTGTAACGGGGCCTGAACATGGGGCTGCCTGACAAAGGCGGCCCTTTTGCTCCTTAAGAAAACAGCAGTTTGCAGTCAGGGATCGCTCGGAATATTTTGATCAGGGAACTGCTCCCCTCACCATTCTGCCTTTTGTCTCCGGGTTTTTACATACTTCTCTTTTAAAGAGATCATGTTTATGTTAAAGTAATTACCATAGAGCTATTAGCCTGAACTGGAGGACAGTATGAAAAAACAGTTAATAAAAAATTTGCGGGTGGGCGACGAAGTAGAGACGCAAGTCCTGGTCCTTGAGTGCAGCAAGGCCGCTTTTTCGGCACCTCACCGTGCCGGAGAATATTATTTAAAGCTTCTTTTCGGCGACGTGAGCGGCAGCATTAAGGGGATCATGTGGGACGCCGGACAACTTAAAGAGCCGATCCAAAAAGGGGATGTTGTGTTTATCCGGGGAGAAGTGAGCGATTATCACGGACCCCAGGTAGTGGTCGGCGATATGCGTAAACTTGATCCGGCCAAAGTGAACCGCTCTTTCTTTCAACCCGTATCCGAGCGGGATCCCAAGGAGATGCTTCAAGAATTAAAGCAGATTATCGGCTCGGATATAAAAGATCCGCACCTGAAACTCCTCCTCTTCTCTTTCTTTAATGACGCTGAATTTGTCCGCCGCTTTGCCCTGGCTCCCGCAGCACGGACGATTCACCATAACTATGTCAGCGGATTGCTGGAGCATACTCTTGAAGTAATAGCCATCTGCAAGGATCTGGTTAAACTTTATCCCGCGCAACTTCAACTGGATCTTCTGATTACCGGCGCCATCCTCCATGATATAGGGAAAATTGAGGAATATGATCCGGCCAGTTTCAGCTTTGAGTTTTCGGACCGGGGGAAGCTGATCGGCCATATCAGCATCGGCAAAGAGATGCTCGATCAAAAAATTGCTCAGATTCCCGATTTTCCGGCCAGGCTCAAACTGGAGCTGGAACATATGATTTTAACCCACCACGGCGCGCGCGAATGGGGCTCGCCGGAAGTGCCCAAAACAATTCATGCTTTTACCTTATTTCATGCCGACCTGGTCAGCGCCAGGCTTAACCAGTTTATTAAGGTGATGGAGAAGCATCCTCCCGGGGCGGGAGACTGGACTGAGTGGGATCGTTTCCTTGACCGCAGCATTTATTTAAAAAGTGCCACCGATCCCGATTAGCCGTTTCAACAGGAATGATTTTTGCACTACTCAGGCAGGATAATATCTGTTGCTTGCAGAAATTAATACCACATAATAAATTGGTGGTGAACCTGTTGGGACGTGCGGATCGGCCTAAAGGAATTTTAAAAACTGCAGGGTCTTCCGGCAAAATTATTCCTTTTGTCCAGGATCCAAACTATTATTTTCAAAAGGGGAGCTATTACCATAAGAAAAATAAGCTGCCCAAGGCGTTGCTGTTTCTAAAAAAAGCCATTGAACTGGAACCTGACAACGCCCAGCATCACTACAACCTGGCCTGCCTGCTCAGTCAAACCAGCCAGTTGCAAGAAGCCAACCGCATCTTTAAGCATATTGTCAGCAACCTGGCGCCGGAGATGACTGAATGCTACTTTTTAATGGCCATTAATTACGGGTTAATGGATGACCTGGCCAAAACGAGGCAATACCTGCACAAATACCTGCAGCATACCGATATAAGCGAAATAACGGAAGAGGCCAGGGAGCTGCTTTTGGCCATGGAAGAGGACAGCATTGAGGACGAGTTCACCGCTCAGGACAAAGAAGCGCTGGAAAAAGCCATGGCCAGCCTTAGCGATGGCCAGCTTCAGGAACGTTTTATAGACAGCTCATTTCAACGGGTCCTGCAGTGGGGGCTGTACGAGGGCAGTGATGTATTAAAAGAAAGAATACTTAAATTGTACGGGACAGTCCGGGATCAAAAAGCAATTTCAGCTCTCAAAGAATTTGTGGTCAGCCCCTGGGTAAAAGAGAGGCTGCGGCAGGTGGCCTTGCTTGAACTAAAAAAGATTGATCCTGCAGGCAGTTGCAGGATTTATACCGGCGGGTGCATTAAAGAAATTAATCTTGCCCATGCTACCCTGCCGGCACCGGTCTGGTGCCAGAAATGGCAGGAAGTGCTTGATTGCGCCTGTGAGAATATGCGTAAAAGCCCCTGTTATGGCGAAGAGTTTTTCGAGGATATCCGGGCTATCTGGTTGGATTATATCAACCATGTCTACCCGCAGATGCCGCGGATCGGCAAAATTCAGGCCTGGGCCGCGGGGCTGGAATATTGCCTGGCTCGTTTTCATTTTTTAGGCCTCACTCAAAAAGAGCTGGCTCAAAGTTACAGAGTTTCCCCGGCCAGCGTCAGCCGGACGTATAAATTGATTAACCGGATGCTGCATATTGACCAAAAAGCCTACCGGAATATGCTGTCCTTTCTGGTGCAACATGATCTGGACCGGAATTAAGTCCCCCGGTTGATGGCCATAACCCCTTCTTGTCCAAGAAGGGGTTTATTTATACCCAGAGGCGGTGATCCTATGCTATATGAGTTTACAGTTCAGAGTAGCCGTAGAGAAGAATTTATTTTGATTACTGGCGAGATTAATCGTATTCTGGCAGAAGCGGGGATGAAAAACGGCAGTTGCACTGTCTTCATACCCCACACTACTGCAGCCGTGACAGTAAACGAATGTGCCGACGCGGATGTAGCGGCAGACTTGCTTGCTTTTTTAGCCCGGCTGGTTCCCGCCAGCGGCGCCTACCGCCATCGCGAGGGCAACAGCGATGCCCATATTAAGGCTGCTCTGTTGGGCACGTCTTTGCATCTAATTGTCCGGGAGGGTAAACTTGATCTGGGAACGTGGCAGGGGGTTTTTCTGGCGGAGTTTGACGGTCCCCGCCGCCGCAAGGTTAAGGTATGGGCTTAGCCATACTTCCCGGCCATGCAGCCAGTCCTGGAGCAAATTAAATTCTATACTTAAAGGACGGCAGAAAAGTAATATGCGTATCTGTTTTACCGGAGCACGAATTATAGACCCTTCACGGCAACTTGACCGGCAACTCGATTTATTGCTGGCGGAGGGGAAAGTGGCCGCCCTGGGCGAAAATTTGCCTAAAGACGGAGCACGGGTCATAGACCTGAGCGGTAAAATAATTGTCCCCGGTTTTGTAGACCTTCATGTGCACTTGCGGGAACCCGGATATGAAAGTAAAGAAACAATATGCAGCGGTTTATCTGCCGCGGCGGCCGGAGGGATTACTTCTCTGGCCTGCATGCCCAACACCGCTCCCGCTGTGGACCGGGCGGAGGTGGTGGAGCAAATTATAGCCAGGGCGGAGCAGGCGGGCCTGGGCCGTGTCTATCCAGTAGGCGCATTAACCCGGAAGCGGGAAGGCCGGCAAGCCGCCGACTTCGCCTCTTTGTATGGGGCCGGGGTGCGCGCTTTTAGTGATGACGGTTCCCCGGTAGAAGACAGCAGGGTCTTGTTTAGTATTTTTAAAGAGTTGTCCCGCTTTGATGATGTGGTTGTTTTGGCGCACAGCGAAGATTTATCCCTGTCGCGGGGAGGCGTGATGCATGAAGGCCGCTGGAGCAAGCTTTTAAAACAGCCCGGTATTCCGGCCGTGGCCGAATCCATCGCCGTAGCCCGGGATATTTTACTGGCGGAGGCTGCCGGGATCAGGCTGCACCTCTGCCATATCAGCACCGCCGCCGCCGTGGAATGGGTAGCCTGGGCCAAGGCTAAAGGCCTGCCTGTTACTGCGGAGGTGACACCGCATCATCTCTTGCTTACGGACGCTGCTGTGGAGCGCTGCGGCGCCCTGGCCAAGGTTAACCCTCCCCTGCGCACAGAAGAAGACTGCACTGCCCTTAGAAAAGCCCTTAACTCTGGGATTATTGATATAATCGCCACTGACCACGCCCCCCACCGGTCTGAAGAAAAAGAGCTTTCCCTTTTAGAGGCCCCGTTTGGCATCACCGGGCTGGAAACAGCGGTGCCGCTGCTCTTGTCTGAGCTGGTGAACAAGAATTTATTAACGCTGCCCGGGCTGGTCGAGGCTTTTTCCTGCCGCCCGGCGCGCCTGCTGAACCTGCCGGCAGGCACCATCAAGCCGGGGGCCCCCGCCGACCTGACCGTCTTAGACTTAAATGCCCCCTTCGTGGTGGAGCCGCAGCGTTTTTATTCCCAGGCCAGGCATAGCCCCTTTACCGGCTGGCAGCTAACCGGGCTTCCCGTCATGACTGTGGTAGGCGGCAAGATAATCATGAAAGAAGGAGTCGTCTCCCGTGCATCCAAATTCTGACTTCATGCACCGCTGTGAGCTAGTAGATCTTACACGGGTGGCGCAGGGGTGCTTTCGCTTAAAACTTTATGCCCCCGCTTTAACCGGGGCTGAGCCGGGCCAGTTTGTTCACCTGCGTGCCGGGAGTTCTACCGATCCGCTGCTGCGCCGCCCTTTTAGCATTCATTATGTTGATCAAAAGGCCGGGGAAATATGGCTGTTAATCCGCGTCGTAGGGCCGGCAACCTCCGCTTTGTCCCGGCTGAGGCCCGGTGCTGAACTGGATCTGCTCGGGCCCCTGGGCAACACTTTCCCCGCCCGGGAGGAGGCGGCTGCTGCTATGCTGGTAGCCGGCGGTATCGGCCTGGCTCCCCTCTATTTCCTGGCCCGGAGACGCCTGGAAGCAGGCCTTGCCTTTGATTTGCTCCTGGGGGGAGCGGAAGGTTCTTCACTGCCCGGCGATGCGTTCTTTGACTGTGCCGGCCTAAAACCCATGCTGGCTACCGAGGACGGCAGCCGCGGGTTTAAGGGGACCGTTGTCGATTTATTAAAGCAACGCCTGGAGTCAGGGGAAAAACCTTCGCGCATCCATGCCTGCGGGCCTGTGCCCATGCTGGCCAGGGTAGTGGACCTGGGGAAAATTTATGCTGTTCCTGTCCATATTTCCCTGGAGTCGTTAATGGCCTGTGCTGTCGGCGCCTGCCTGGGCTGCGTTTTTCCTTTTAAAATTAACGGCATGCTGGAGTACCGGCGCGTTTGCCGCGACGGCCCTGTCTTTAACGGAGAGGAGGCACATTTTAATTTTGTCTGATTCCTGTCTTTCGGCCACAATTGCCGGCATAACCATGGCCAATCCTCTCGTGGCTGCTTCCGGCTGTTATGGTTATGGTTTTGATTACCGCCACTGCATTGATCCCGCCTGCTGGGGCGCCATTGTGGTAAAGGGCACTACCCTGCACCCCCGATTGGGTAATCCTCCGCCACGCCTTGTTGAAACGCCTTCCGGCCTGTTAAATGCCATCGGCCTGCAAAATCCGGGTATTGCCTATTTTCTAAAATATATCCGGGTTCGCCTTCCTGAGCTGGGCTGCCCCGTACTGGTTAATATTGCCGGTGAAACCCTGGACGAGTACCGCCGGCTGGCCGCCCTTTTAAACGGAGTAGACGAAGTAGCAGGCCTGGAAGTTAATATATCCTGCCCCAATGTTAAAAAGGGAGGCATTAGTTTCGGTTGTGATCCGGCGCTGGTCTATGAGCTGGTCTGCCGGGTCAGGGAAGCCTACCGCGGGCCACTCATTGTGAAGCTGTCCCTGGAAGCGGGGAATATCGTTTCCGTGGCTGAAGCAGCCACACGGGCTGGCGCCGACGCCCTTTCCTTGATCAATACCATTAAAGGAATGGTTATCGATGTGCAAAAACGCAGGCCCGTGCTGGGCAATAGTACCGGAGGCCTCTCCGGGCCGGCCCTGCGGCCTCTGGCGGTGCGGGCCGTCTGGGAAGTATCGCAGGCCGTGTCCGTTCCTGTCATCGGCATGGGCGGAATCATGCAGGCAGAAGATGCCCTCCAATTTATTCTGGCCGGCTCTGCGGCGGTGGCTATCGGTACGGCCAACTTTGTCAACCCGGCGGTTCCCAAAGAAATATGTGACGGACTGAAGCGCTATCTTGCCGATAACGGTTTCACCCACTACCGCGAGCTCATCGGTTTAGCCCGTCCTGGAAGCTAGAAGTAAGAATTTGGATGTTGGAAAAGATAAGCGGCCATAGTATAAAATTTTCTGCCATAAATATTCTGAATTCCGGTTTATGATTTCCATCTGGCGGAATAAGCGTGCTCTTTAAAAACTAGCGAATGGGAGGTTAACGCATGCGCTTAGGCATCCATATGCCCCTTAAAGGGGGGTTTGAAAATAATATTTCCCGGGTAAAAGCCATCGGCTGCGAAACGGTGCAGCTTTTTCCGGGAAACCCCACCGGCTGGCGTCTCGGCGCCCCAGATCCGGATCTGCTGGAAAAAAGGGCCTCTTTCCTGGAAGAGCAGCAGATTTATCCCCTGATCGTCCATAGTGCCTATTTAATCAACCTGGCCTCACCGTCGCCGGATTTTCTGGAAAAATCAAAACTGCTGTTGCAGGGCACCATGGAGCGGGCCGCCATGTACCGCTCCCCCTATGTCGTGTTGCATACCGGAAATCACGGCGGGCAGGGGGTGGACCGGGGAATTGCCCAGATTATCGAAGCCATAGAAGCCGCATTGCCGCAATGGCCGCCTTCGGTGAAACTGTTGCTGGAAAACACCGCGGGCAGCGGCACCGCTCTTGGCTCCCACTTAGAAGAGCTGGCGGCCATCCTGAAATCTTTTCCACCGGGCACTCTGGGCGTCTGCTTTGATACGGCCCACGCCTGGGCGGCAGGCTATGATTGCGGCAGCAGGGAGGGCATTGCAGCGCTGCTGGATCAGTTTGAAAGCAAGATCGGCCTGGAGCATTTGCTGGCCATCCATATTAATGATTCGAAGGCGGCGCTCGGTTCACGGGTGGATCGCCATGAACATATTGGCCGCGGTGCGATAGGCCTGGAAGGGTTTAAAGCTCTGCTCCACCATCATTGGCCGGCTGGCTTTCCGTTTATCCTGGAAACCCCCGAAATTGGCACTGATTGGGACAGGGTTAACCTTGAAACAGTGCGGGCCTTGCTGGAGTAGGCCGGTTTTCCTACAGGTTTGTCCAGCGAAGGGAATCCAGAATTCGGAATACAGAAGCCAGAATGAAACACGGCCATCAAACGATTGTTTTTTAAGCAAATTGATTATTAGATGATACATTGTTTGTTAATTCTACCCCCGACCAATAACGCTGTACGTTTTTAATCTTTTATTCTGAATTCTGACTTCTGGATTCCCGTGGGAGGAAGATAGTATGGCCACGAAAAAATCCTTGTTCTCCTGCCAGGAATGTGGTTACGAGGCTCCCAAGTGGCTGGGGCGCTGTCCCGGCTGCGGCAGTTGGAACACTTTGCAGGAAGTTACCGCCCGCCCGCTTCGCGGATCTGCAAAAGAGGCTGCCCGCATCACAGCGTTGAAGGATGTGCCCGCAGCCGCGGAGGTCCGTTTAAAAACAGGGATTGATGAATTTGACCGGGTTTTGGGGGGCGGCATTGTCTCCGGTTCGGTAGTCCTGCTAGGCGGAGATCCGGGCATCGGCAAGTCCACCCTGTTACTCCAGGCGGCGGCTCGGCTGGCTTCTGATCATGTGGTGCTCTATGCCAGCGGCGAAGAATCGCTCTTCCAGCTAAAACTGCGCTCGCAGCGCTTGCAGGTTCCGGAAGATCTTCCGGTCATTGCCGCAACAGAGCTGGATCATCTCCTGCAGGCAGCAGCGGAGTTGCAACCCCGGGTTCTGATACTGGATTCGGTGCAGTCTTTTTACCGGCATGAAGTGGAAGGCACTCCCGGCAGCCTTAACCAGGTTCGCGAAGTGACGGCAGCTCTGGTCCGCCTGGCTAAGGAAAACAATATCGCTGTTTTTTTGATCGGCCATGTGACCAAGGAAGGGGTAATGGCCGGCCCCAGGCTGCTTGAGCATATGGGATAAAGTATAATATTTTTCGCAAATTCATAGAAGTCCAATAAAAATGACATGGACGTAACCGTTTGGTAGAATTAAGTTAGCACACAAAATACCAACCAAAGGAGGTTACGTACCATGTCAGATAAGATTATACAGCTAA
>JAKPEE010000009.1 GCA_029552125.1 Bacillota bacterium
TTAGCTGTATAATCTTATCTGACATGGTACGTAACCTCCTTTGGTTGGTATTTTGTGTGCTAACTTAATTCTACCAAACGGTTACGTCCATGTCATTTTTATTGGACTTCTATGAATTTGCGAAAAATATTATACTTTATCTCGACCTGGAAAAATCAAAACAGATCCTGGAAGAGGCCGGGTATAAAGCCGGCAGCGACGGCATCAGGGTGAGCGCAGACGGAACACCGCTGGCCTTTACTGTGCTGGTCCGCTCGGAATCACCCGACAGCCAGAAAGCGGCCAGGTTGATCAAAGAGTGGTTTAAAGAGGTCGGTATTGATCTTGAGGTGCAAGTAATTGATGAAGGGACGCTCACCGACAAGATCTATGAAGGTGACTTTGATCTCTTCATCTGGGGCTGGTTTGTGGATGTGGATCCCTCCTCCATCCTGAAAATCATGACTACGGATGAGATCATGTCCTGGAGTGACTGCTTCTACTCCAATCCGGAGTACGACGAGCTCTTCATACAGCAGCAGTTTACACTCGATCCCGCCGAAAGACAGCAGCTTATCTTTGAACTACAGCGGATAGTGTATGAGGATGCTCCCTACATCATCCTCTCGTACGATCCCGAGCTGCAGGCCTACCGCACAGACCGCTTTAAGGGTTGGGTCCAGAACCCCGCCGGCGGCCCGGTAGTCTTTACTAATACCATTGAAACTTACGAGAAACTGGAACCGATCAATTAATCCTCAAACCCTCAACGTTTCAAAAGCGTCCTCTGGGCGGGGGCCCGGTGATGATTAAACCGGCCCCCGTGCCCCCGGGGGCCGGGATGGAGGTTGGATCAACTTGAAGATGCGCGGATTTATACTGAACAAGTTGGGGCAAACCGTGCTAATTATTTTTGTCGTGCTGGTCATTAATTTTTTTCTTTTCCGGATCATGCCGGGGAACCCAGTACGGATACTCATCCGCAATCCCAAAATCTCGGCCGAGGCGCTGCAGCGGGTTACAGAGCAGTTCGGACTGGATCAGAGCAAGTTTGTCCAGTTTGGTTATTACCTGCGCGATCTGTGCCTGGGCGACCTGGGTCATTCTTTTGTTTACCGCCGACCGGTTCTCGATGTGATTATGGAGAAGCTGCCACCGACCCTGTTGCTCACGGGCACGGCAACCGTTCTCTCGATTATCCTGGGTATTCTCCTGGGAGTGATCTTTGCCTGGAAAAGGGGCAGTAAACTCGATGTGGCCGGGCTTTCCCTATCGCTGGTACTCTACTCGATGCCCTCTTTCTGGGTCGGCATCTTGATGGTGATGCTTTTTGCGGTCTACTGGAAGATTTTTCCCCTGTTCGGAATGAGCGTCCCCGGGACCAGCTTTGCCTCCATCTGGGGCCGCCTGGCTGATTTGTTAAAACACATGTTTTTACCCACGGTTACTTTTACGCTCATTCTCATCGGTGAATATGTTTTGATCATGCGCAACTCGCTCCTCGAAGTGATGAGCGAGGATTATATGCTTACGGCTAAAGCCAAGGGCGTCTCCGGCAGGAACCTGCTGCGCCGGCATGCTTTACCTAATGCCATGCTGCCCATGGTCACGCTAATCGCCATGAACCTGGGATTTATCGTCGGCGGGGCCATTCAGGTCGAAACCGTATTTTCATGGCCGGGGTTGGGCCGGTTGATGTACACGGCGCTAATGGGGCGGGATTACCCTCTTCTGCAAGGGATATTTCTCTTTGTGACCGTATGCGTAGTCGGCGCCAACTTCTGCGCCGATCTCCTCTACCGCTACCTTGACCCCCGGGTCAAAACCTGATGGAGGGGCTGGTTATGCTGCAGATTGTCAACAGAAAAGATCGCTTCATCCTGCTTAAGAAAAACCTGGCTTCATTCTGGGGAATCTACCGCCGGAACACCATGGGGATTGCCGGGCTGGTCATTCTGGTATGCTTCGCCCTCATGGCGCTGATTGGGCCTTACTTCGTGACCTATACCAGCGCCGCCGAAGGGATTGAAAAGGTCCTGCAACCGCCGAGCGCCGAGCACTGGCTGGGCACCGACGATCTGGGCAGAGATGTCTTTGCCGGCGTAGTGATCGGCTCCAGGATTTCGCTGGTGGTCGGCCTGGCGGCTACAGTGATCTCCATGGTGATCGGCGCGGTGATCGGCATTGTCTCAGGATATTACGGCAAAACCCTGGATGCGCTCCTGATGCGCTTGACGGATATTTTTCTCGTCATTCCCTGGCTCCCCCTGATGCTGGTGATGGCCGCCCTGCTCGGCCCGAGCCTGGGGAACATCATCCTGGTGATTGGGATTACCGGCTGGGCAGGGACAGCCCGGATCATCCGCTCGCAAACACTGAGCATCAAGGAGAGACCGTATGTGGAGAGAGCGCGGGCTATCGGCTCGGGCGATCTGCACATCATGCTCCATCATATTTTACCCAATGTCTTTCCCTTGATTTTCGCCAATACAATCCTGGTCGCGGCGGTAGCCATTCTCTCCGAGACGACACTGAGCTTCCTGGGGATGGGCGATCCGACCTCGATAAGCTGGGGCATGATGCTCCATTTCGCCTTTGAAATGGGTGCTGTCGCTTTTGGGGCCTGGTGGTGGCTCATTCCGCCGGGTATCTGCGTAGTTCTGGTCGTGTTGGGATTCACTTTTATCGGGTATGCCCTCGACGAAGTGTTGAACCCGAAACTAAGGAGGCGTTAGCATGGCCTTGCTCGAAGTCAACGATTTAACCACCTATTACAAGCTCAAAGAAGGTACGGTCAAGGCCTGCGAGGGAGTTTCGCTGCACGTGGATAAAGGTGAAGCATTGGGGCTGGTCGGAGAATCAGCTTCCGGCAAGACGACAGTGGCGCTCTCCTTGATGAAACTTATCCCTGAGAATGCCTCGATTATCGGAGGCAGCATTAAACTAGACGGCAAAGAGCTCGTTACGGCTACTGAAGAAGAGATGCAGAAAATTCGCTGGAAAGAAATCTCCATTATATTCCAGGGGGCGATGAACGCTCTGAACCCGGTGCATACCGTGGGCGATCAGATTGCCGAGGTTTTGAAAATTCATGAGAAGCTGACCGATAAGGAGGCCCGGCAGCGGACCAGGGACCTGTTTGAAAAGGTCGAGATTGACCCGGACCGGGTCCGGGAATATCCCCATGAATTCAGCGGCGGGATGCGGCAGCGGGCCATGATTGCCATGGCCATCGCCTGCAATCCAAAGCTAGTTATCGGCGATGAGCCCACCACCGCCCTTGATGTGATGGTGCAGGCGCAGGTATTGCAACTGCTGCATCACCTGCGGCAGGAAATCGACATGGGGCTGATCCTGATCACGCACGATCTCTCCGTGGTGGGTGAAACCTGTGACAAGGTGGCGGTGATGTATGCAGGCCGGATTGTTGAACTGGGGCCGACTGAAACAGTGTTTACCCGGCCGGCTCATCCTTACACGCGGGCGCTGCTGGCCGCCTTCCCCGATATCGAAGGGGAGCGCACCATGGCTTCATCGATCCCCGGCAATCCGCCGAACCTGCTCTATCCACCGCCGGGATGCCGCTTCCACGAGCGCTGTTCCGAAGTGATACCGGTGTGCCGCGAGGAACAGCCTCCCACGATTACCATTAACGATCAGCATTACGCGTCGTGCCATCTTCTAAGCAGGCGGGTGAAATCATGACAGCCTTAGTCGACGTAGATCAACTGGAAGTTCATTTTACCGCCCGCGCCGGGTTGCTCCGCTCTATGTTTGGCAGGGAGACACCGGTGGTCCGGGCTGTAGATGGGGTCAGCTTCACCCTCGGCAAGGGGGAGATCTTATGCCTGGCCGGGGAGTCCGGAAGCGGGAAAACCACTACAGGGAAAGCGATCTTAAGGCTGGTGGAGCCCACCGCGGGAAAAGTGTATTACGCCGGTGAAGATGTCCGGGCGTATAACCGCTCCAAACTGCGCTCCTTTCGCCAGGAAGCCCAGATTATCTTTCAGGATCCGTATGAATCGCTGAACCCGCGCCAAACGGTTTTTAACATTGTGGCCGAGCCGCTGGAAGTGAACAATCTTTGCCATAGCCTGGCGGAAAAAGAAGAAAGGGTTGCCCGGGCGCTGATCGATGCAGGGCTGCACAATCCGCAGGAGCTATTTTTACGTTATCCCCACGAGCTGAGCGGCGGCCAGCGCCAGCGATTGGCCATTGCCGGGTCGCTGGTGCTCGATCCAAAATTTATCGTGGCCGATGAACCGGTCTCCATGCTCGACCTCTCCATCAGGGCGGGCATCCTCAAGCTGATGGTCGATCTGCGCGATCAAAAAGGGATCAGTTACCTGTTCATCACCCATGACCTCTCCCTGGCCTGGCTGGTCTCGGATCGCATCGCGATCATGTATCTCGGGAAAATCGTCGAACTGGGCAGTGCCGATACGGTGATCAAAGATCCGCTGCACCCCTATACCAGGGCGCTGGTTTCCGTAATACCGGCACCGCGGCGCAAAGTGATCACGCGCCAATCGCTTTTGAAAGGAGAAACGCCAGACCCGGTAAATGTCCCGCCGGGCTGCCGCTTTCATCCCCGGTGTCCCGTTGCGCTGCCGCGCTGCCGGGAGGAAGTGCCTCCGTACCGGGAGGTCCGGCCAGGCCATTTCGCCGCCTGCCACCTGATCAACGGCTAAGCCACATGGCTTTCCGCGAGACCCGAGGAGGTTATTATGCAACAACTAACAGTACTGCTTTTATCCCTGGATCGCTGGCTGCACGGTTTAATTTATGCCGCCGCGGCGCTCTCACGGGGTTACGAAATCTTTTGGGTGAACCCGGACCGGGTCGAAGAAGAGATCGCCGCCCTGGAGCTTCTCAGCCGGAGGCTGCCTCTGTCCCTGGTCGATGCCACCGGCAGCGCCGCCTTCAGTGAAGCGCTCTGCAGCGCCCCGGGGCGGGAGCGTTTGCCGGTAAACTTCAGCCTGCCGCCTATCAGCGATCCGGAGCTGCTGGCGGAGCGTTTTGGCCCGGTGCGCGGTATGGTTACCGCCCCGTCAAAAGATCCGTCACGCTGCCTCAAGGCGGCCGTAGTGGCGGTCCGCACCGGTTACTTCTTTTTACCTGAAGAAATGCTTGACGCGGCATCCCGGCTGCCCGGCGGGCTGCCCCTGGTCCGGCTGGGCTGTGCAAGCAACTGCAGCCATGCGGATGACGCCCGCTTCGGGCCGATTTTTGATCTCCCCGACGATGCGGCGCTGGCTGCTTTCATGCAACAACTGGAAGCGCCGCCTGATTACCTGCTCTTGTATAACTCCGGTGATATTCACGAATGTTCTGCTGCATCCCGCTCCATGGGGGATTACCGGGTCAGGGGGTTAAGCCTGCTCGCGCCCCTGTGCGCCTCTTACCGCCGCGTTTTCCCTTATGATGTTGGGGCGGCCCGGCCCGACCCGCGGGCCGTCGAAGCAGAATTGAACAGTTTCGTCTCCCGGACCGGGCTGCAACTGAAATACCAGGCCATCCTGGCTTCACCCGGAGCCATCCCCTTGATCTACGACCGCCGCCTGACCATCGGCAGCCGCAGCGAAGAGGCGGTCCGCGAGATTCATCTGCGCTTAAATGACGATCTCTTCTTTGATCTGGCCGAAGGGCGCCTGTTCCAGTCGACTCCGGGCGGCCTCTCGCAGCAGATCATTTCGACCAAGCATTATCACCGCCTTGCCGGAGCCGGCGCGGGAGAAAAAGAGGTCCTGGTGGTGACCACGCCTCATGTGGAAGGCGGGATCATCTTCACCGCTGACGAGCCCTTAATCGAATGCCAGTTAAAACCGCTTTTAGAGGAGGCGGGATACGGGGTCAAGATCCTCTCCGGCGAGAAAGCCCATGGGGATGCCATCGCCGCCGCGCTGCCGCAGGCTGATTTCTTTCTCTACACCGGGCATGGCGGCCCGGAATCGCTGCATACCCACGGGCGTTTTCTGACGCGCCGCGAGCTGCCGCCTCTACCCCCGCTGGTAGCCTTTGCCTCGGCCTGCTCCACGGTGGCAGTAGATCCGCACTGGTATTCCACCAGCGACGGCCTGGACTGGGACTGCATTCCCGTTTCCGCCCCGGAGGTAATCGGGCTGGCCATGGTGGAAAAGGGGGCAGTCTGTTACGTGGGCGGCATGACCCTGGAAGACCTGCAATACAGCACCCCGGCTTACGGCATTTTCATGGAGGCGCTGCTGGTCAAGGGCTGCAGCACCGGCGAAGCCGTGCGCGCAGTGCGCCACTTTGTCAGCCTCTACGCCTCCATGTTGCAGCAGAAATCTCCCGAGAGCTATTACTGTTACCAGCAGGGTACGGCCGCCGCCATCCACCAGTTGCTCCTGCTGGGCGATCCAGCCCTGGTCCCCTGCCCGCGGCAGGGGCCCGCAAAGGTTGCCTTGCCGCAAGAGTGCGAAACGGACACAGCGCGCAGCCGCCTGAAGGTGGCCGTCCCGGAAGAGCGCTGGCGCCGCTCCAGGGGGGCGGTCAACCCGCTGCCGCCGTCAAAATACTATTACCGCAGTCGAGCCATCGAGGTGCTCTCCCCCTTTGGCGAAGACGTGGTTAGCTGGGGCGACTGCTACCGTATCGCCCCCGACGCCGAAGGGATTACCGAAACGGCGCTGCTGTCGGGCTTTTTGCACCTGCATCTTGATCTTCCGCCGGGACGCTACCCGCTGCGCCTTGACCTGGTGGAGGTAAAAGCAGCCGGTGCAGAGTGCCTGCTCTGCGGCCGGGAAACAGAACCTCCGGCTAATTTAAAGGAGGCTTTTCAAGATTTCCGCCTGCCCCACCTGCTCCTTCCCCCGGCCCGGATCAATATGGCTGCGGGGTGGGCCTTTGCCGTAGAAGAACGGGGTTTTGATCAGGGCTTGCGGATCCACTGGCTGGCGCCGGCGCTGGTCATTGACGAAGCGACCCGCACCGCGGTGCGGGCGGCGGAATTTCTGTTTGAGTTAAAGACCGCGGCGGGGCAAAGGGTAAGCGGCCAGGTTCTCCCCCCCGGCGGCGCAGGCGATTCCGGCAAAGCCTATCTCATCAGCGCCGCCGTAGCCGCGGAGAGCGGGGCGGAGGGCGGCGGTGCGGTCAAAGCGGAACGGCCTGAAACGCCTCTAAACGTTGTTTTCCAGGGCCTGACCCGCCCGGGAGGATCATTTTCCTTTACCTGCGCCGCCGCCGCCAACCAACTTGCCGTTGCAGAGCAGTTCCCCCTTTTCGAACTGGTTGGGCCGTACCGGACCTTCCAAAAAGAGCGCCTCCCGCTGCCGCTGCCACAGCCCGAAATCCGGCTCCGCGCGGCCAGCCAGGGGAAAATTTCCGGGAAAGTGCTCGACGTGAAGAGCGGCGCCGCCCTGCCGGGGGCGCTGATCAGGGTCTGGCGCGGCCTGGAAGACCCGGTAAGGGATCCCTTGATCGAAGCGTTCGCCGGTGAGGCGTACAGCGACGCCGCCGGCGCTTTCTCCTTTGATTTGCCCGCGGGGAAATATCTTCTTTTTGCCGTAGCGCGGCGGGAGGGAGTGGCCTATAAATCTAAATCCGTTACGCTCGAGATTTTTGCCGAAGAAGAGCAGCATCTGCTGCTGCCCCTGGACATCGCCGCGGTCGTCAGCGGCCACATCAAATATGGCGCCGCTCCGCCGCTGCTGCATCCAGTGATTGTCACGTTGATGCGCTACCCGGAAAAAGACGGGGGAGAGACAGTGGTATCAACGCCGGTGCGGCCCGACGGCTCCTTCTCTTGCCTGGTCGGCTTTCAGGATCGTTTCTATGTCTGGATTGAAGAGGAAGGGTGGCAGGCGATCAAAGATAACAACCAGGGACGCGGCTACAAAATCCCGCCGGGCGAGGAGCTGCGCCTGGAGTACACTTTGCTTCCGGAGCAGGAACAGCAGTAGGGGCCCGGGCTTCCGCTTTGCGCCGCTCTCATGGCCATAATCTTTGGAGGTGATTCTGGCAGTGACCGCAGTACTCGATCTCCTGTTATTATCCATCAATGACTGGCGGCGCAGCCTGTCGCTTGCTTCAGCCGCCCTGGCAAAGCCGGACAGTGAAATCTTCTTTGTTGATCCGAATAAAATCGACAGTGAACTGTTTGCGTTGAAGCTGCTCGCTGCGAGGCTGCCGCTGCGGGTTACCGACGCCACCGGTGACGACGCCTTCAGCGAAGCGCTGCGGGCAGCCCCGGAGTTAAACTTGCAACAGGCAGCCGCAAGCATAGAGGCCGACCCGGTGCGGCTGGGCCAGCACTTCGGGCCGCCGCGGGGCCTGGTCTGCGCGCCCGCGGACGATCCGGTCCGCTGTCTCAAGGGAGCGGTCCTGGCCGTCCGCTTAGGTTACTACTTTATCCCCTGCGGCGGCACGGAGAGCCATTCATCCGGTTGGTGCGAACTTTTTACCGCTTCGGGGTTGGCCTTTCATTTGCCGCTAATCTGGCTCGGCCCGGCGGAGCGGCCGCCAGAGCTTTCCGCCGCTGCCGGGCTTCACGATTTTACGGCCCTGCCCGATGATCCGGCCCTGGCCCGTTTTATGCTCCGGCAAGGCCTGGAAATAGACTATCTGCTTATCTATAACTCCGCTGACCTGGAGCAGGGGAGCGGCGCGCCGCGCTCTCCCGGCGAGGCCTGGGTGAAAGGGTTGAGCCTGCTGGCGCCGCTCTGCGCCTCTTACCGCCATGTTTTTCCCTATGATGCGGCGGCGGCCAGGCCGGAGCCGGCGGAAATAGAAAAGGGGTTGAACCGCTTTGTATCCAGGGCCGGCCTTCGCCCGCGCTACATGGCCCTTCTGGCTTCACCGGGAGCGATCCCTTTGCTCTATGAGCCGCGGCGGACCATCGGCAGCACCAGCGAAGAGATGGCCCGGGAGATCCACCTGCGCCTGAATGACGATATTTTCTTTGACACGGCCGAAGGCCGCCTTTTCCAGTCAAGCCCCGGGGGGCTCTCCACGCAAATACTGACCACCAAGTATTATCACCGCCTGCCCGGAGCCCGGCAAGAAACCAGAAAGGTGCTGGTGGCGGCCAGCCCTGCCGTTGAATACAAAATTATCTTTAACTCCGACGATCCGCTGCTGGAAACCCAGTTTACGCCGCTATTGGAGCAGTGCGGCTACCGGGTCACCCTCCTTCAGGGCCAGGAGGCCAGGGCGGATCGCATTGCCGCCGCATTAAAGCAGAGCGATTTCTTCCTCTACGCCGGTCACGGCACCACCGAGGCGCTGATGACTTGCGGCCACTTTCTCACACGCAACGATCTGCCGCTGCTCCCTCCGCTGGTGGCCTATGCTTCGGCCTGCACCACCGTGGGGATGGATCCTTACTGGGTTTCGGCCTCCGACGGCCTCGACTGGGAGGGTATACCGGTGCCTTACCGCGACCAATTCGGCCTGGCCATGGTTGAACAGGGGGCCGTCTGCTATGCCGGGGGCATCACCTCCATGGACCTGCAATTTGCCACCTCCATCTACCCGATCTTCTTTGAAGGTTTGCTGGTAAAGGGACTGAGCGTGGGCGAGGCCCTGCAGGAAACCCGCCATTTTGTGAGCCTGTATGCCTCCCTCTTGCAGCAGAAAGCTCCCGAACGTTACGGCTGCTACAAGTGGTGGATCGCCGCCACCCTGCAGCAGCAGATTTTGCTGGGCGATCCCGCCCTGGTGCCCGTACCGCGGCAGGGTAACGCGGGTACGGCGCTGCCGCGCCAGGTCGAACCGGAGGGGGACCGCTACCGGGTGACCGTATCCATCCCGGAGAACAGGTGGCGGCACTCGCGCAAACCGGTTCACCCCGGGGAGGCCACCCGGTCCTATTACCGGACCCGCCACGTAGAGGTGATTTCGCCCTACGGCGAGGATGTGGTCAGTTGGGGCGATTTCTACCGCCTGGCCCCCGGCGCGGATAATATGGCCGAGAACGCGGTGATGGCGAGCTACCTCCATCTTTATCTCGATCTGCCCCTGGCCTTGATGCCCCTGCGGCTGAAGCTGGCCGGGGTAAAAGAGGCCGGTTATACCTGCCTCCTTTGCGGCCGGGAGGCGGAGCCGCCCCGCGAGATCGCGGCCCTCTTCCAGGACTTCCGCATTCCCTTTTTAATGATGCCGGCGGTGCGCTTCGATTACCGCGAAGGATGGGCCTTTGCCGTTGAAGAGCGCAGCGACTGCCACCGGGTGCACTGGTTAGTCCCGCTCCTGGTGATCGACGAAGCTACCCGCGCCGCGGTAAGGGCCGGCGAGTTAACCTTTGAGCTGCATACCGCGGCGGCGCTCACTTTCAGCGGCAAGGTACAGGCCCCCGGCGCAGCCACAGGGAGCTCTTTTCTGGTCAGCGCCGGAACCGCGCGCCCATCCGCGGGCGGCAAAAAGGAGGAGACAGGGGAGACAGGGGAGACGCTTGCGGTGGCGGTACAGGCGGTGACCCGTCCCGGCGGCTCCTTTAAAATCAAGTGTGCCGCTGTGGCCGATGCGGCCAGCGTGGACGCCCAATTTCCCCTCTATGAAATCCTGGAGCCTTACCGGGCTTTTCAAAAAGAGCTTTGGCCTCTCTCCCTCCCGGAGCCGGTGCTGCTCTCCCCCCGGGAGGCCCTTCCCGGCCAGATCTGCGGCAAGGTGCTCGACGCAGTCACCGCGGCGCCCCTGCCGGGCGCCCTGGTCAGGGCCTGGCGCGGCGAGACCGATCCCTCAGGCGACCTGATGACTGAAGGCTTCGCCGGGGAGGCTTCTGCCGCCGCTGACGGCAGTTTTGAGCTGGCCTTGCCCGCGGGTCAATACCAGCTCTACGCGGTGGCCCGGGCAGGGGGAGTGGACTACAAAAGCCAATGCTTTACCGTGGAGAGCACCGCCGGTGACAGGCTTTACCTGATTTTGCCCCTGGAGGCTGGGGCCCGGGTGTGCGGCCGGGTCTACTTTGCCGGGGCGGCGCCCCTTTACCCGGTCAAGATCAGCCTCAAAAGATATCGCGGCGGCGCTCCCGGGGAGACATTGGCGGCGGTGCATGCCGGCCGTGACGGCAGTTTCGCCGCCCTGGTGGCGGCGCGGGAGCGCTTCTGCGTGGTGATCGAGGAAGAAGGCTGGAGAACGGTAGAGGATAGCAGTTTGGGCCACGGGTTTAAGCTGCAACCCGGGGAAGAGCTGCGCTTAAGCTATACCCTGGAGCCGCGGGAAGGGTAGGACTCTCACCGCTACCGCGGCGCTGCGGATCAAGAACCAGCCGGTCGGCAAGACGGCCTGCCGGCCTTGACCAAAGCCGGATTGCCGGTGATGCCGTTTTGAAGGAGGTTGTTTCATGAGCCTTGGATTGGAGCAAATCAACCGGATCATCGCTGCCGAAAAAGAAGCCCTGATCGGCCTGGGCCGCGAGATCCACAGCCATCCCGAACTGGGTGACCAGGAATTCTATGCTGTCCGGATTATTTGTGATTACCTTGCGGCCAAAGGTTTTGCGGTGGAGAAAGAAATCGCCGGGCAGAAGACCGCTTTTCTAGCCACCCGGCATAGCGGCACCGGCCGGGAGGGGTGCCGGATTGCCTTCTGCGCCGAATATGACGCTCTCCCGGAAATCGGGCATGCTTGCGGCCATAACCTCATTGCCACCGCCTCCGTGGCCGCAGCCGTGGCCCTAAGCGGGACCACGCCCGGGGTCCCCTTCACGGTTTTGGTGATCGGCACCCCCAACGAAGAGGGCCGCGGGGGGAAAATTGACCTGATCAAAGCCGGTGTTTTCGATCAGGTGGACCTGGCCATGATGTTCCATCCCGACCATCTAACCCGTGTTGATTATATTAGCCAGGCCTGCCGCACCTTCACCTTTACCTTTCACGGTCAAAACGCCCATGCCGCCGGCAACCCGTGGGACGGCCGCAATGCGCTTGACGGCGTCATCCTTACCTTTAACGGGATTAATGCCCTGCGGCAGCACCTGTGCGATGATGTGCGCATTCACGGGATCATCACCGACGGCGGGCAGGCGAGCAATGTCATACCCCATCGCGCCTGCACGGAGTTCTGTATCCGCTCCATAGACAACCGCTACCTTGAGGAGGTAGTGGAAAAGGCCCTCAACTGTGCCCGCGGCGCCGCGCTGGCTACGGGCACCGAGCTGACCATTGCCGAAACCGAATACCCCTATGAGGCCATGTTAACCAACCGGGTCATGGGCGAACTGTTCTGGGAGAGCCTGCATGAAGCCAGCGATTCGGCCTGGACCGAGCAAGAGGTGGGTTTGGGTTCGACTGATATGGGGAATGTCAGCCAGGTGGTGCCTTCCATTCAGCCACTGGTAGCCATTACCGATGAAAATGTGGAGGTGCATACCGCTGAATTTGCCCGGCTCTGCGACACCCCGCAGGCTTACGAGACGGCGCTGACGGTGGGAAAAGCGATGGCCCTGACCGGGTTCAAGGTCCTGCAAGATCCGGCCTTACTGAACAGAATCAAGGAAGAATTTGCGGCGAGAGCCGGCTCAATCCGGCAAAAGGGGTGATTGGGCCATGCATGGCCTGTGTCAACGGATTAAAAAGGTGCTCACGGCAGCGGAGATCGCCTCCCTGGCCGGTGACCTGGTGGCTCTCCCCAGCTACCCTGGAATCGCGGAGCAGGAAACCGCGGTGGCCGCTTATATTGACCGCTTCTTTAAGCGGGAAGGGATTCCTTCAGAGCTGATCCCGGTCAAAGAGGGCCGCTGCAATGTCCTGGCCAGGCTGCCCGGCAGCGGCGGCGGCTGCACCCTTTTGCTGAACAGCCATCTCGATACGGTCCCCCCGTATGATCTGGGCGAACCTTGCCGTCCGCGCCAAAAAGAGGGGAAGCTTTACGGGCGGGGTGCGGTCGATACCAAGGGGATTCTGGCCTGTATGATCTCTGCCGTAGCGGCGCTGCGCCGGGCCGGCATCGCCCTAAAAGGAGACCTCATTTTTGCGGGAGTAATCGACGAGGAAGGAGGCAGCGCCGGCAGCATTGATCTGGTCAAGAAAGGGCTGCAGGCGGACGGCGCGGTAATCGGCGAGCCCACCGGGTTTGATCTTTGCCTCGGGCAAAGGGGCCTGGAATGGCTCGAGTTCTGCTTTAAGGGCGCGGACACGCACGGGGGCAACCAGGCCGGTGCGCCCAATGCCATCCGGATGGCGGGGTTGTTTATCGCCAGGTGCGAACAGGAACTGGTGCCCGTGCTTAAACAGAGGAGGCACCCCCTTCTCGGGAGCGCCTCCATGAATTACGGCTTTATCCACGGCGGTTCCCAGCCGAGCACCGTGGCCGGGGAATGCCTCCTGCAGGTCGACCGGCGCTGGCTTCCGGATGAAGATTATGCCGCCGTGCTGAATGAGTACGAAGCGCTGCTGCGTTCGCTGGCCCGCGAAGAGCCTCAGTTCAAGGGATCGATGCGGCTCGTGGAGGCCGGCCGGATGGAGGATGGTTATCTGCACACCGGGTCGCTCCTTGAGCCGGGCCATCCGCTGGCGGTTGCCGTTGCGGAGAGCGCCGCTGCGGTTTTTGGCGCCGTGCCGCCGCAGCGGGCTTTCACCGCCTGGAGCGACGCCGGTATCTTATCCACCTACGGCGGGATCCCTTCCTTAATCTTCGGCCCCGGCGACCTGGCCGTGGCCCATACGGCCAGCGAGTATATCGGGATAGAAGATCTCTTACCGGCGGCCCTGGTCTATGCCCTCACGGCAGCCAGCTTCTGCAGCTAACTTTCATGCTTGTTTATGTAATCCCGGGCGCGGGCGGCAAATCAGGATCCGCTCCGGGAACGGGCCGCTTTCAGGCGGGCTAGATTTCTCGCTAAAGCCAGTTCCGCCCGGGCTACATCCAGCCCCGGGGGGCGCTCCCGAAGTCGCTTTGCCGCCCTGTCCCTGGATCGCCGTGCCCTTTCGACATCAATTTCCGCGGCCGTTTCGGCTGTATCGGCCAGAATGATCACCTTGTCGGGGCCTGCTTCCATAAAGCCCCCTGAAACAGCCAGGCAGTCTCTTTCACCGCCAATTTTCCGGTAATAGACCACGCCGGGCTTTAAAGTAGTCAGAAGGGGGGCGTGCCCGGGTAGAATGCCCAGGTAGCCTTCCGCCCCCGGGGCGGTTACACTGACTACTTCCTCCGACAATACGTTTCTTTGAGGAGTGACAACTGCTAATCTTATCGTCCGCATCAGGCCATCTCCTGTGCCCTCTTTACTACCTCATCGATATTGCTCGCCATATAGAAGGCCTGCTCCGGCAGGTCGTCGTAGCGGCCTTCGAGGATTTCCTTGAACCCCTTAATGGTCTCTTTTAAAGGTACGTAGGCTCCCGGCCTACCGGTAAATGCTTCAGCCACATGGAAGGGCTGCGAGAGAAACCGTTGAATCTTGCGGGCCCGGGCGACGATGAGCTTATCTTCATCAGAAAGCTCCTCAATACCGAGAATGGCGATAATATCCTGGAGCTCTTTGTAACGCTGCAAGATGCGCTGGACACCGCGGCTGACCTGGTAGTGTTCCTCGCCGACGATATTGGGATCCAGAAGGTGTGAAGAAGAATCCAGGGGATCAACCGCCGGGTATATGCCCAGCTCTGCCAGTTGCCGCGAAAGGACAATGGTTCCGTCCAAATGGGCGAAGGTGGTAGCCGGGGCCGGGTCGGTCAGGTCATCGGCCGGAACGTAGATGGCCTGAACCGAAGTGATGGAACCGCTCTTAGTTGAAGTAATCCGTTCCTGCAAATCGCCCATCTCCGTGGCCAGGGTAGGCTGGTAACCGACAGCGGAAGGCATGCGGCCCAGCAAAGCCGAGACTTCGGAGCCGGCCTGCACGAAGCGGAAAATATTATCGATGAAAAGAAGCACATCCTGGCCTTCTCGATCCCGGAAATACTCCGCATAGGTTAATCCGGTCAACCCGACCCGCAGCCTGGCCCCGGGAGGTTCGTTCATCTGGCCGAAAACGAGAACGGTTTTGTCCAGAACTCCGGAATTGGTCATCTCCCGGTATAGTTCGTTGCCTTCCCTGGTCCGTTCACCCACCCCGGCAAAGACGGAATAGCCTCCATGCTCATAGGCGATATTGCGGATGAGTTCCATGATTAAGACTGTTTTCCCTACGCCGGCACCGCCAAAAAGGCCCATCTTTCCTCCTTTGGGTAACGGAGCCAGTAAGTCCAACACCTTTAAACCTGTCTCCAGGATATCCGTGGAAGGTTTAAGTTCTTCAAAAGAAGGGGGCTTGCGGTGAATGGGCCACCGTTCTTTGGTCTCGACCGGTCCCTTTCCATCGATAGGCTCGCCCAGGACGTTGAACAGCCTGCCCAGGGTCGAAGGGCCGACCGGTACTGTGATCGGGGAGCCCGTATCTACGGCATTCATACCCACTTGCAAGCCGTCGGTAGAAGCCAGGGCCACGCAGCGGACTAGATTTTGTCCCAGGTGCTGCATTACTTCCATGGTCAGATTAATGTTATTTTCCTTGATGGTTATCGCATTATACAGTTCGGGCAGGTTCCCTTCGAGAAACTCCAGATCTACTACCGGGCCGATTACCTGCACCACTTTTCCCACATTCATTTTTTTATCTCCCCTCTACTGCCAGTCTTTTAAAGCTTCGGCGCCGGTGGCGACCTCCAGTATTTCTGTGGTAATGGCCGACTGGCGGGCTTTGTTAAAGGTCAGGGTCAGCCTTTCAATCATCTCGCCGGCGTTTTTGGTTGCCGCATCCATGGCGATCATACTGGCGCTATGCTCGCTGGCTTTTGCATCTAAAAGGGCCTGGTATACTTTAATTTCACAGTAACGGGGCAGGAGGGCGGTCAGTATACCGGTGGGCTCAGGCTCAAAAATGTAGCCGGTATCCACAACCTCTTCAGGTGGAGGGGTTTCTAAAGGCAAAAGCCGCTCTACCCGGGGAGTATAGTGAAGCGCCGAATAAAAGCGGGCATAGATCAGGTTTACTTCGTCGAGCTGCCCCTGAAGAAATAACTCCATTAGCTGCCGGGCCAGCTCTCCGGCCTGGGATATGTCAAAATCGTCCTTAATGTCCACAATGTTTTTTAAAATCTTCACCGGACGCTGCCGAAAATACCGGTAACCCTTGCGGCCAATGGTCACTAAAGCAACCGGCCTCTCCTCCTGGGATAAACAGGTCTCAGCCAACTGGATCAGGCTGGAGTTGTAGGCTCCGGATAGGCCCCGATCGCCGGTGATTAAAACATAGCCTGCAGTTTTAACTTCCCGCGGTGCCACCAGCGGAAGCTCCCGGGCATTGGCCGCCCCGGCCAGGCGCCCCGCCACCTCGGCCAGCTTCAGGGCATAAGGCCGCGCCGCCAGGACTCGATCTTGCGCGCGGCGCATTTTTGCGGCCGCCACCATTTGCATAGCCTTAGTGACATGCTGGATATTGGTCACAGCCCGGATACGCCGTTTGATATCCCTAATACCGGACAAAAGTTCCACCGCCTTTGTTATCCGCTAATCGCGCCGGTTCGCCGGCAAATGTCGGGCGCGGGCAGGCGCTGTCTTAAGAGACAGCCTCATCAATATGCTCATCAACGTGAACGAATTTTTCCTTGAATTCCGCCAGGCACTTTTTCAAGTTCTCTTCCACTTCCCCCTCCAGTGTTTTCTTTTCTCTAATGTCATTAAGCAGAAAAGCATAGTTGCTGCGCAGGAATTGGAGGTACTCCTGTTCAAAGAGCCTCACTTTTTCTACCGGCAAATCGTCAAGGTATTTGTTTACTCCGGCGTAAATGACCGCAATCTGCTCTTCTACAGGCATGGGCTGGTATTGGGCCTGTTTTAAAAGTTCCATCATCCGTTCGCCCCGGGATATTCTGTCCTGGGTCGCTTTGTCCAGCTCCGTCCCGAACTGGGCGAAGGCAGCCAGTTCTTGGTACTGGGCCAGGTCCAATCTTAAATGGCCCGCCACCTGCTTCATGGCCTTTATCTGCGCGGCGCCCCCGACCCGTGAAACAGAAAGCCCTACGTTTATGGCCGGGCGCTGGCCGGCATAAAAAAGATCTGCTTCGAGATAAATCTGCCCATCGGTGATGGAGATAACGTTAGTGGGGATATAGGCGGCCACGTCCCCGGCCTGGGTTTCAATGATTGGTAAAGCTGTGAGCGAGCCCCCGCCCAGCTCATCGTTCAGGCGAGCCGCTCTCTCCAATAAGCGGGAATGAAGGTAAAAAATATCCCCGGGATAGGCTTCCCGTCCCGGCGGCCTTCGTAAAAGCAGGGAAAGTTCACGGTACGCCACGGCATGTTTTGAAAGGTCATCGTAAATGATCAAAACATCCCGGTGTTGTTCATACATGAAATATTCACCGATAGCACAGCCGGCATAGGGAGCCATATACAGAAGGGGGGCCGGTTCCCCGGCATTGGCCGCCACGACTGTAGTATAGGCCATCGCGCCTGTTTCTTCCAGCTTTTGAATCACGCTGGCCACGGTGGAAGCCTTTTGTCCTATGGCCACGTAGATACAGATTACATCCTGGTCTTTCTGGTTAATAATTGTATCCACGGCAATAGCGGTTTTACCGATTTGGCGGTCTCCGATGATCAGCTCCCGTTGCCCCCGGCCGATGGGGAGCATGGCATCGATGGCTTTAATCCCTGTTTGCAGCGGGGTGTTTACCGGTTGCCGCTGCACCACCCCCGGTGCGGGAGATTCAGCCGGCCTGAATTTATCGGTCTGAATCGGTCCTTTACCGTCCAGCGGCTCGCCTACCGGGTTGATCACCCTGCCTTTAAGCGCTTCACCGACCGGAACCTCCATAATGCGGAAGGTTCGCTTTACTTCGTCTCCTTCTTTGATGTGCTCGTATGGGCCCAAAATCACCGCCCCGACGCTATTTTCTTCGAGGTTTAAAGCCATACCGTAAACTCCCCCGGGGAATTCCAAAAGCTCACTGGCCATGACTTTGTTTAATTGAACCCGGGCGATACCATCGCCGACATAAGTAATCACGCCTTTATTGGCCACTTCAGCCTTAAGCTCAAGGCTTTCAATTTGTTGCATTAAAAAGTTGGTTATTTCCTCTAATTTAAAATCCAAGGAAGATCACACCTTTTATAGTCTCCTACTATACTTGCCGGTCAGACTTTATCTGGGCGCAGATGCTCTCCAGCTTATGTTTCACGCTGGCGTCAATGACCTGATCTCCCCAGCGTAAAACGAGCCCTCCCAGCACTTTCGGATCAACCTTAATTTGTAAGCGGATATTCTTTCCCGTAAAACTGCTTAACCTGCTCTCCAGCTCCGACACCATGGTGGGGGAAAGGGGAGCAGCGACGGTTATTTCTAGATACTCCCTGTTTTTGGCTTTATCCAGGAGAACTTGATACTCGTTAACTATGTCAACAATCGTTTCTTCGGTAGTTCTGCTTGAAAGCCGGGGGATAAGTGCTTTTAAAGCTTTTTCTTTATCCTCTGGGGTAAGGAGCTGTTGCTGAAATATCCGCTGTAACTCGGCATCTTCTTCCAGTCTATTTTTCAAAGAGACAAGCTTTGCTCCCATCTCATCTTCCTGCCCCCATTTTTGGGCCACAGAGAAGAGGGCTTCGGCATAAGATCGCGCGACTCTGCTCGGGCTCACTGCAGCCTTTCCACCTCCGACAGGGCTTCTTTAATTAAATGCTCCTGATCGCCGGCAGAAAGGTTACGCGCCAGAATTTTAGTTGTCGCCATCAGGATAAGGTCCGCTGCCTGGCTGCGTATATTGGCCATAGCAGCCCTTTTCTCTTTTTCAATTTCCAGGCGTGCCTGTTCCAGGATCCGGTCTGCCTCCTGCTTGGCCCGGGCGATCATCTCCTGGCGGGTAGTCTCGGCCAGCCTGGTGGCCTGTTCTAAGATGGCCTGGGCTTCCTGGTGGGCATGGTCCAGTTGTTGCTGATATGAAGCCAGCACCTCCTCCGCTTTCTCCCTGGCCGCTGCCGCTTCCTTGAGGCTTCCCTCAATTTTTTCTTCCCGGTTAGCGAGGGTTTTTACTATGGGTTTCCATAAAAGGAAGAATAGGGCAGCCAAGATGATCGCGATATTGATTGCTTGCAACAAAAATGTCCACGGATCAAAACCTAATGCCTCTATAATGGCTTCCATTACGCCACCCCCTTATCAGTAGGGACGAATAATTCGTCGACTGATCCGCCCCGGTAAGATTATATTTTCGTCCATAAAAGGATGGCTACCACAAAGGAAAATAGGGTCAGCGCCTCCATAAAGGCCAGCGCTAAAATAAGGGTAGTCCGGATATCCCCGCTAGCTTCAGGCTGCCTGGCGATTCCCTCCATGGCAGCCTTCGTTGCAATGCCCTGTGAAAAAGCCGAGCTCAATGCAGCCACTACAACGGCCAAGGCGACACTAAGAAATTCCATTTGCTTTTTACCTCCTGAAAATACTATTATCGTTAATGTCCTTTAATTAAATTGGCTATATAGATCACTGTCAGCAAAGAAAACACGAACGCCTGAATGACACCCATAATGATCCCCAAAAACATTACCGGGATGGGGCAGAAGACCGGCACCATGAGGAACAGGACCGTGACCACCGTCTTTTCACCGAACATATTGGCAAAAAGACGGAGGGATAGAGAGACGGGTTTTACCAGCTCTTCCAGCAAGTTTAAAGGAAACATAAACGGAGTGGGCTGGAAATAATGCTTGATATACCCTTTCAACCCTTTCTTTTTTATGCCGATAAGCTGAACCAGAACAATCGTTACTACAGCAAAGGCCAGGGTTGAAGAGAGGTCGGTGGTAGGCGGTTTCATATTGGGGATAAACCAGGATAGGTTTAAGAACAGGATGAAGATAAAAAGGGTGCCTACCAGCGGTAGATATTTACGCCCTTCCTTGCCCATGGTTTCCTCGAGAAGATTATGGAAAAACTCTGCTACCATTTCCGGTAAGTGCTGGGCTCCCCGGGGCACAGTGCCCAGACGTCTGGTGAGGAGGTAGGCCAGGGGAAGCAAAATGGCCATAATGATCCAGGTGTTGACTACGGTGGTGGTTATGCGAACAGGTCCCAGATAAAATACTACTGATGGCCTTATGTGTTCCAGTACCTCCTGCAACGCATGCAAATCCAATTATGCCTTCCCTCCTTTCTTTACTATAGTATACAAGGCCTGTCCCGTGTAAGCCATAATTTGAAACAGAAGGCCGGTCAAGACCCCGAAAAGAAAAGTTTCTCCTCCTAAAATAGAAAGCCCCAGCAGGGTAAGGCTGACGATTAGCCTGAGGAGCGAACGAGTGAGCAGCCTGGCCGTGGCCCGGCGAGGTGGCAGACCTTCCAGATTGGAAAGAGCCATTATCTGCCACCGGTAAAGTAACCAGGCTATAGGGGTAGCCAGAGCTACCCCTAGGGCATAAAGGCGATAACCCAATAAAAGCGCAATGGTGACAGCTACCGCACACAGTACGGCCAAAGTTTTTCCTGTTGTGATAGTACTATTATATTCGCTTGGGTGCATCTTTAATTCCCTTTACGGCGATTAATCTAACTTGTTGTTTAATTAGCTTTCAGCAAAATTATGAAAAATCCTGCTTAAAAATATACAATTTAAAAAATTTGTTCCAAAATCATGACAGCGGCGCTTTCTAGAAACAAGTGAAACAGAGCCGCGAAGTGGCCATGATTATTTAGAACAACATGTCAAGTTGACTTTTCCAGGCCCCAAAAACTATAATAGTTTCAGATCATTGGTAATTGTATTATCAATTTTATAGCTGGAACCGGGACAGTGCCGCCAGGATAAGCCCCTGCCGATTCTTTGTCCTATCACCTGAAGAAACAGGCCGCACCATGCTTATAGCCCGAAATACTTTCCATACTTAATATTATAACGCAGGGTTATTGTAAAGCAAGAATTCTTCGCCTGCGGCTTTTGAGCGACAGAGAGGATTTCGATTTAAGAGAGAGCATATCGTATATGGAGGAGGTAAGCTTATGGGAAAATTAGGACAGCGCTGTCTTTTCTGTGGCCGAATTTTTGAAAATGAAGCCCCGGACGAGACAGTTTCAATACTACCCGGCCTAACTCCAAAAGCAAAATCCATCTGTCCCATCTGTGAAGCAAGAATAAAGAAAGAAGCCGAAGACGCCTGGAAAGATCCCAAGCCCATGTAAGGCCTGTCAGCCAGTGAAGATACTGTAGTGGTTTTAGCCGTATTTTTTCCGGGCGTGGTGTTGCCTGGAGGAACGGACAATGCTATGGGCGGTCACCGCGGTTATAACTACTGCTCCACCGGCCAGGGTCCACAGCCCGGGCCGCTCACCGATAGCCAAGAAAACCCAGACTGGATTGAGTATCGGCTCAATAACCGGTATGAGCACCGCCTCAAGAGCGGTAACGTGTTTAATGGTGATGGAGTAGATAATATAAGGAAGGCCCAGTTGAAGTGTGCCCAGGAGAGCCAGGGAGATCCATCCCCTGAGGTCAGGTGGAGAGTCGAACATAAACGGCAGACAGACCAGGGCGGTCAGTCCATTTCCGATAATCACGGTTTCCATGGGCGAACCGTCTTTCTGCCGGCGCATGCATAAAATGAAAAGCCCAAAAGAGACCCCGCTTAAAACACCGAAGCTGTTCCCCCAAAAAGTACCCAACTCAAGATCATCAATAAAGAAAAGGAGCATTCCGCCTATGGTCAGCGCCACAATAATCCAGTCGAAGCGGGTCGTGCGCTCTTTAACGAACCAGTAGCTTAGCAGGGCAATATAGATTGGGGCGGTATACTGGAGCAATACGGCATTGGCGGCTGTGGTAAGTTTTGTGGCTACTACAAAAAAAGTAACAGTGCCGACGTAGGCTACGGCGCCGCCCAACTGGTTAGCCGACCAGCTAAAACGGGGGCGTCGACCGGTCATCAGGTACATGGTTAGCCCGGCAATGGCGCTGCGCATACCGGCTATGGCCATGGGGTTCCAGTCGATTAATTTAACCAGCAGGCCCCCCAGGCTCCACATTGTGGCGGCCGCGGCAAGCAAGAGAAGGGCTTTTTTATGGTCTGTCGCCAGAGCATCCAGTTTGTGAGTCAGCAAAAAATCAATCCTCTTTCTTTATACCGGCCGGTTGAGACAATTTGTTTTCCATTACCCGTAACAAAGGTAAATTTATTTGTAATTTTTCGGCTGTTAACAGGCAAATCCCTGCTGTAAGCCATATTTGTAATCCTTGTTCACCGCCTCAATTATTTAAAAAAATTGTAGATAAATTGCTTAAAATTGATTAAAAAGGTGCTCTGCGGATATCAGTTCACCAAACCTTTCCAATACACTATCTTGCCTTGAACGTAAACTGAATAAAGGAAATTTTCCGTTGACATCAGCATGAGCCATAGTATATAATTTTTTATACGTTTATGCAGAACAGGTAAGTTTTGTATAAACGATAAAAAAATACTTATTTAGGAGGGGAAAATATGTCGAAAAAGCTGTGGTATGCCCTGGCAGCCGTTTTTGTCGTGACTCTATCATTATTGATTATCGGCTGCGGTAAGGGCGGCGACGGCGGTGAGGAAGCGGGTGAAGAAGCGGCGGGCGAGCTTACCGGTGAGTATACCATCGTTGCCCTGGTGCCGCTGACCGGCTCCCTTGGAACTTACGGTGAGAACAGCAAGGAAGCAGCCCTGCTGGCAGCCCAGGACATAAACGCCTGGCTGGCAGAACAGGGAAGAAAATGGACTTTAAAGGTGGTGCCCGAGGACACCCAGACCGAACCGGCCGTGGCTCTGCGCAAAATGCAGAACTGGTTCGGTGACGGGGTCAGGTTCTTCTCCGGCCCGCAGGCCAGCGGTGAGGCCAGCGAGTGCCTCAACATTGCCAACTCCAACCAGATTTTATTTATATCGCAGTCTTCCACTTCGCCTACCCTGGCCATTGCCGATGACTGGCTGTTCCGGTTCTGCACAGACGATAGTATTCAGGGACCGGCTATTGCCGCGGTCGCCGCTGCGGCCGGCGTAAAGCACCTTATTTTTGCCTGGCAGGGCGACACCTGGGGTGACGGGCTGCAGGGAGCGGCGGCAGCCAAGGCAGAAGAATTGGGGATCGAAGTTTATCCGAAGGAACTGCGTTTTGATCCCATGCTGGAGGACTTCACCAAGGAAGTGGGCTTGCTGGACGGCTATGTCACCGATCTGCTGGAACAGGGTGCCACCCTGGAAGAGATCGGCTTTTGCATCATCACCTATGAACAAGTCGTACCGTTTATGATTGCCGCCAGTGAGTATCCCCAGCTAAGAGAGATTGCCTGGATCGGCAGCGACGGCACGGTTAAATCCGCGGCCATGCTGGCAAATGATACGGTGGCCAGGTTTGCCGCTGATACCAGGTTCATCAGCGCCATGAACCGCCCTGAGGCGGCTTCACGCAAAGAGCATGTGACCAAGCATATTCAGGAAACCCTTGGTAGGGAGCCCGACGCCTACGCCTACAATAATTATGATATTATCTGGGCGCTGGCCCTGGCCATTGATGAAGTGGGCTACGATCCGGTCAAAGTTAAAGAGATCCTCCCCCGCGTAGCCGACGAGTGGACCAAGGAAAACGGCGCCAGCGGCCACGTGGTCTTAAATGAATTTGGCGATCGCGCCTTTGCTGACTATGACTTCTGGTTGATTAACGATAACCTCGAGTGGGAATATGTCGGCTACTATGACAGCCGCGCCGACATTATTAACTGGGAGCGCCAGGTCTACTAAACCCAGCACGGTTTTAAGAAAAACATGGGGGGTCGGGGTGGTCCTCGACCCCCATTTAAGTAAGGTGGTGAACTGGTGAAAAATTTACTTGTAGTCGAAAACCTTACCAAGGCTTTTGAAGGATTAGTGGCCGTCAACAAAGCAACCATCGAGGTAAAAGAGCAATCTTTCACCATGCTGATCGGACCCAACGGGTGCGGCAAGACCACTCTCATAAATTGCTGCACCGGAATTTTAAAGCCAACCGGGGGGCGGGTGCTGCTGGACGGCCTTGATATCACCGGGTGGGCGCCGCATAAGATTTACGACGTGGGCTTTGTCCGGAGTTTTCAGATTCCGCTGCCCTTTATGGGCCTGACAGTGCTGGACAATGTTCTGGGTGCCATGCACAACAAGGGAGAATCGCCCTTTAGAGCTCCATTCCATCGCTTCTGGCGTGATAAAGAAGAGAGCAACATGGAAAAAGCCATGGATATTTTAAGCCGGGTTGGGCTGCAGCAGCACTGGAATCTGCCCAGCATGTCCCTGGGTGCGGCCCAGCTAAAGATGCTGGAGGTGGCCAAGGGACTGGCCTCGGGAGCCAGGCTGATTATTCTCGACGAACCAATCGGCGGTGTTGATCCGGCCTCGGCGGAAGAGATACTTACTCACGTTTCCGCATTGAAAAAAGAGGGCCTGACCTTCCTGGTGGTGGAGCACAGGATCGACATTGCCGCCCCCTTTGCTGATTATGTCTACGCCATGGAGCTCGGTTCCATTATCTCGCAAGGAACTCCCAATCAGGTGCTCAACGATCCCAAGGTTATCGAAATATATCTCGGAAAGGGGGTTGGAGCATGCTGACCGTAAGAAATCTTAATTCCGGTTATGGCAAGCTTCAAATCCTCTACAACCTGGATCTAGAGGTCCCCGCCAAGGGCATTACGGTCGTGGTAGGACCGAACGGGGCAGGCAAAACAACCCTTTTAAGCAGCATCATGGGGACGGCCAACGTTTTTTCCGGGGAAGTGCTTTTTGAAGATGAGCCCATTACCGGCCAGCAAACCCACCTACTGGCCAGGAAGGGTATCTCTTACGTTCCCCAAATGGGCAATGTTTTTGCCGAGCTTAGCGTCATGGACAACCTGCACATGGCCGGATATTTGATGTCTAAAAGCGAGGCCAGGTTAAAAGCGGAACAGATGACCGAAATGTTTCCGGTGCTGAAAAAGTTTATCCACCGTAAAGCGGGAACGCTAAGCGGCGGTGAAAGAAGAATGCTGGCTGTGGCCATGGGGCTGATGAAAAACCCCAAGCTGATGCTTTTAGATGAATTAAGCACCGATCTGGCCCCGATTATTGCCGAGAAAGTGTTGCTGGAAGTGATCAGGTTAAGGGATGAATTGGGTATTACCATTTTGATCGTGGAACAAATGGCCAAACGGGCCCTGGAAATCGGTGATACGGCATACCTGCTGGTCAGCGGCGGGGTCAAGTATGCCGGCAAGGCGTCAGAGCTGCTCCATGAACCGGAACTGTGCAATCTCTACCTGGGTATAAAGCAGTTGCCGAAACAACAGGACAATACCAGAATACCATCTTCGGAAGGGAGGGGGTAAGTCATGGCGCCCTGGTTGGCCAACGGTTTAATCTATGCCAGTGCCCTGGCTTTAACGGCCGGCGGCATCACTTTGCTTTACATTACCACGCGAACATTCAATTTTGCCCATGCCAGCATGGCTACAGTGGGCTTCTATGTAGTCTACAGCTTTATTATATTTATCGGCGGTTCACCTTACCGCTATTTTCCATTTGCATTCCTGTTTGGCGCCCTTTTAGGGGTAATCTGTTACTACGGGTTGAACCGGCCCTTGTTAAAGCGCCAGGCGTCGGAGATAACACTGATGATGTCAACCCTGGGTTATGATCTCATCCTTCTCTCGCTAATCCAGATGTATTGCGATTTCCTTACTTCCAATTACAAACTTTTCCCTCGCCGGGTCAATATGAACATGTATGATCTGGAACTGTTCGGTATTAATGCCGCGACGATAATTCTGCCCTTAATGGCCATTATCTGTTTATCTGCCCTGCACCTGTTCCTGGGCAAAACCAAGTTCGGGGTGGCCATGAAAGCGACTATCGAAAACCCGGTCCTGGCCGGGGCTTCGGGCATAAATTCCGACCGGGTTTACATGGTGGCATGGCTCATCGGCGGCGGCATGGCCTCCCTGGGTGGCGCGGCCATGGCCATGGCGCAGACAGGGACCCCGGTCATGGGCATGAATTCAATTCCCTTTATGTTTGCCGGCGCCATACTGGGAGGCCTGCACAGCCTCTATGGGGGCATATTGGGCGGTTTCATGGTCGGCCTGGCCGAATACGCGGGGGTATTTCTCCTGTCTCAGAAATTTGGGCCATGGATCCTGGGCTACCGCATGGGCATACCGCTTTTATTGATGGCCATAACCCTGCTCATCTTTCCGCGGGGCTTGGCCGGTATTCCCTGGGCTGACCTGTTCGGCCGCCTAACGGGCAAGAAAAGAGGTGTACAGGCATGAGCGACGACAAACAGATTGTTTCCAGGCTGAAAGGATTCCTGCTGCGCAGGGAAGTCATCATTACTGCCGTAATCGTGGCGCTTTTAACCTTCCTGCTGATCACCCGCGGCGTACCGATGATTTTAACCATTTTTATTGATTTTGCCATCTTTGCCATTGTGACCTTGAGCCTGAACCTGGAGGTAGGCTATACCGGCATATCCCAGTTCGGGCGGGTGCTGGCCGTCATGGCCGGCGCTTTTGGCGCGGGCGCTATTCCGGGGCGGGTTATGGCCGCGATTATGGGGCTGCCGTGGGGGGCCAGCTATGCCGAGGCTACGGTTAACTTTAAACTGGTTCCCCAGCTAACCGCTGTCCTGGAAAAGAGCTGGTTCCTATCCATAGTCTTTTTAATCTTCTGCCTGCTGGTGGCGGCGCTGTGCGGCGCGGGCATCGGCTGGCTCACTTCCCGGCCGGCCATCCGCTTAAAAGAGGCTTACCTGGGCATATCGCTGCTGGCTTTCGGTGACCTGTTAATGTGGATCGGTCATAACTGGGAACCACTGGTCGGGGCTACCACTTCGGTTTATATCCCCGATCCTTTCCGCTTCGTTCCCGGCAACCGTTTCCAGGTGGTAGTGATTACAGTGTTTGTCATTGCCTTTTTGATCTATTTCTTTATTAATAAGTTGACCCATTCGCCTTTTGGCCGGACGCTCAAAATGGTGCGGGACAATGAAATTTCCGCAGCCGCCGCCGGCAAAGATGTGGTCAAGATCAGGACCAGGAGCCTCATGATCGGCTCGGCCATTGCGGCTATCGGGGGGGCTCTTTATGTCATTTACACCGGGGCTGCCACAGCCATCGGGTTCACCAGGCTAACCTGGACCTTCTGGCCATGGGCCTTTATGATGCTGGGCGGTATCGGCAGCAACTTGGGTGTTCTTTTAGGCGTTTTCCTGCTAACCATCTTAAGATCGATGATTACCATTTTCCGCTTCCAGGTGTTCGGTTTCCTCATCCAGTGGGGTATTGATCCTACCTGGCTGGAATTTACCCTCATGGGCGCGGTGATTATCGTGGTGGTCCTATTCCTGCCGCACGGACTGGTTCCGGAGAAAGTGGAGCCGGTGCTTCCGGCAGATCGCGTCCAGAAAGTGATAACGAACATGTCAAGTCGGGGACGGTTCTTGACTTGAATTTCAAGTTGGGGACGGTTCTTGACTTGAAGAGGAACTACCTGTAGCGCCTGGTTTCCGCAGAACAGTACACCCAAGCCAGTAAATCGAAGGGGGGTCGTCCCAAAAGTCAGTTGGGACGACCCCTTAGGTTTGTTCTTGCGGCGCAGGGGCGCCAGTAGAGGAGTGCAACCCCTTTTATTATTTTTCTCATAGGCGATGGGGATGTTGCGGCTTACTGCCTTTAGGTCCTAAGATCACCTTAACGGGGGAGGGGCTGCCGCCTGGTGGTTCTTGCCCGGCAATTCTTTGCGGCGTCCTTCCATCTTATTCTTGTAAATGCTGCGGCCGGTAACAGCGGCCAGCACTACCACTCCGCCTAGAATAGCCCACGGCCCCGGCGTTTCACCGATGACTAGAAGGACCCAGATGGGGTTTAACAGCGGCTCAATGATCTGGATCAGCACCGCATCCAGGGCGGTAACATGTTTGATGGCTGCGCTGTAGAGTAAAAATGAAAGGCCCAGTTGGAAAATACCGAGAAAAGCCAGCGCCGCCCAGCCGGCCGCCCCCGGAGAGCCCTGCCCGTAGTATGGAAGACAGAGCAGGGCGGTGAGAATATTGCCCAGGATGACCGTTTCCACTGGTGAACCATCCTTTTGCCTGCGCATACATAGAATAAAGATGGAAAAGACAATGCCGCTGAAAACAGAAAGAATGTTGCCCCAGAAGGCGCCCGGAGAAAGTTCGTCCAAGAAGAAGAGGGCCATGCCGCCCATGACCAGGGCGATAATACCCCAGTCCAGGCGGGTCACTTTTTCTTTAAGAAACCATATTCCCAAAATAGCGGTATAAACCGGCGCAGTATACTGCAGCAAGATGGCATTGGCGGCCGTGGTCATTTTTACGGCGATAACAAAAGATATTACCGTTAAGGCGTAGGCCAGTGCGCCTCCCAGTTGCGGCGCAGAAAAATTGAAGCGCAGGCGCCGGCGCATCACCAGCATCATGGTTGCGGCGGCGACGGCGCTGCGCGTGCCGGCAATGGCCTGCGGGTTCCACTCGATGATCTTGATAAAGAGGCCGTTAAGGCTTAACAACAGCGCTGACAGGACCAAATAGAGAATAGCTTTATTTCTTTCCTTAATCGCGGCCTGGGCTGTTTCTGTACTCAATGCTTCATCTCCCATCCACCGTAATTATGGGATCAATTCGCTGAAGCAGCAGGTTTTCCTTTGACCGGCCGGCTTGAGCCCTTCTTTTTTTTCCTGAATAGCGCTGCTGCCTTAGAGAGCAAGCACAGCAGTGGATAAAAGCAAATCAACAATATCATACATGTTGCTGATAGCGCCTACGTTCAGGGATTCCTTCAAGCCAAAGTAATCGAGACAGGTGCCGCAGGCCAGGATTTCCACGCCGGCCGATTGCATAAGCTTTAGCTCTTCCAGCACCGCCGAGCCTGAGGTGCAAAGCTTAACCCCGCTGTTCATAAAAATTAGCGCCCGGGGCAGCCGGTCGCGCCTGGCCAGGGTGTAGATAAAGTTGCGCATCAACAGCCGGCCTAGCTCTTCGCTGCCCTGGCCAAGCTGATCGGAGCTGATTAGAATTACCTGCCCCGGCCCGGCCTGCGGGAGATCGCCAGGGTGTTCACTGCTACGGCCGGGCTCTTGATCCGCCACGGCTCCACCAATATCAACGACAAATTCATTCTCCTGCTGCCGCCACCCGGCCTGCAGGCCGCGGTTCCTGGCAAAGCGCAGGATATTGTCCCGCGCCACATCATTGTCCACCAGGACTTGCAAAGGGGCGCCCTCATTTTCTTCCAGCGCTTTTTTTACCCGCAGCACCGGCTCGGGGCAGCTTAGCCCGCGGCAGTCGATCTTTTGCATCAGGACACACCTCCGATTCAAAGTGGGGACGGTTCTTGACTTGAATTAGTCCTGCGGCGCAACACGCTGCGCCCCTGTGTATATTACATTATTCCCGGACCATGATATGGTAATGAGCTCACCCTTTACCGGGCGCGGGTGAATGCGCTTATCTCCGCCACGGCGCCTGCCAGGTAGTCTACATCTTTGTCCGAGGTGAAATAGCCGGGACTGAGGCGGACGGTGCCCTGGGGGAAGGTGCCGGCAGCCTGGTGGGCCAGGGGAGCGCAGTGCAGGCCGGTGCGGCAGATAATGCCGAAAGAGCTTTCCAGGATATAGCCAAGCTCGCCGCAGTCAACCCCTTCCAGGGTAAAAGAGAGGACCGCGGTGCAGCGGTCGTCATCGGCCGGGCCGTAGACAGTCACTCCTTTAATCTCCTCAAGTTTGCGCCGCAAACGCTTGCGGAGCGTCACCTCGTGGGCTCGAATTTTGTCCAGGCCTGTTTCTTCAATAAACTTTATGCCTTCAATCAGGCCGGCCAGCCCGGGGCTGTTCAGCGTACCCGCTTCCAGCCGCTCCGGCATCGTTTCCGGGTGAAGGTCCATTTCGGAATGGCTGCCCGTCCCCCCTTCGCGCCACGGTTTTAAATCAAGGCCCGGCCGGACGTAAAGCCCCCCGGTGCCCGGCGGCCCCAGTAGCCCCTTGTGCCCGGTAAAAGCAAGCATATCGACAGGGGCAGCCGCCAGATCAACAGGCACCGCCCCGGCCGATTGTGAAGCATCAACCAGCACCGCTACCCCGTGGCGGTGCGCCGCTGTGGCCATCTCCTTTAGGGGCAGGATCGTTCCTAGAACATTGGAAGCGTGGTTAATCACCAGCAACCGGGTGCGCCGTTGAAAAGAGCGCTCCATAAAATCCAGGTCGGGGTATCCTTCTGGAGAGCAGGGGATCATGGTTGTGCTGATTAACCCCGCCCGGCGCAGGCCGCCCAAAGGGCGCAGTACCGAGTTGTGATCCATGGCGGTATAAAGCACATGATCGCCCGCTTCCAGCAACCCCTTGATGGCCATATTTAAAGCGTCGGTGGCGTTAAGGGCGAATACGATCCGGCCCGGATCGGCGATATGGAAAAAGCGGGCCAGGGTTTCCCTGGCCCGGTAAACCAGGCGGTCCGCTTCCAGGGTGCGGGTATGCCCTGAGCGCCCCGGGTTGCCCCAACTGCCCCGCAGGCAGCGTTCAGCCGCACCGTAGACCGGTTCCGGCTTGGGCCAGGAGGTGGCGGCGTTATCAAAATACAAATTCAGTTCACTGTTCATGGGCGGGGCCTTCTTTCTTCGAAAATAGGCGGGGCAGGCTAAAGTCTTTTTCTTCAATTTCATATGAACCTTCGGTTTCCACCCCGTTTTCTTTAAGAAGGCGCTCCACCTGCGGCCTGTCCGGGCAGAGGCAGCGCAGGGCGATGCCGCAGCTGGAGCTGATGCTGCGCGGTACCGGAACCATTTTATACTCCAGGGGGCTGTTTTTAAGCAGGGCTTCCGCGCGCAGGGCGTAATGTGTGGTCGAGAATGTAATATAGCAATATAGAGCCATCGGTTCTCCTTGGTCTAAAACCGGCTGCAGAGCCAGTGCTGCCCACCCCGGTTTTATTTGGTAACCCTATCTATTTCGACAGGGTTAATACATAACCTTCCGCTGTATTCTCCACCGCAACCGACCAGCCCATTTGCCTGGCGGCGCGGCTGACGTTGTCCCGGGCTACTCCGCTGCTGACCAGGACGGTAACAGTGCCGGCTCCCGCCCTTTGCAAAGCCTCTCGCGCCAGCAGCACCGGTTCCGGACAGGCCAGACCCCGGCAGTCTACCGTTTCAGACATAGTTATGACCTCCTTGCCTCATTTTATCCGATCAGGTGTTCATGTCAACCCGGCCGGGCCTTAGTTATTTGCCGGAGCGGCTGTTTTCGCCTCTTTCCGGCTGTAGAGCGTTTTAGCCGCCAGATTGCCTGCGCCAATAATTATCAGCAGGATCAGGGCTATAATTACCGACCATCGGCCGGCAGGGGTAACCCCGGCGGGAGACGCGGCCAGCCCGAAATTGTGCATGAACGCGGCCCCGGTGATGAGGCCTAAAACCGTGAACAGCGCGTCGCTGTTACCTTCGCCGCTTAAAATTAACTGCCGCAGGGGGCAGCCGCCGGCTAATACTGCGGCCAGCCCGACCACAGCCATGCCTAAGAAATTCCACAGCCCGTCAGTATGGGCCACTGGTTGATCGGTAAACCCGGGTACAAATTTCCCGGTGATCAGGTTGCCGGCCAGAGCCACCACGAAGATGGCGGCGATGCCCCAGAAAAGATGAAAATCTTTAAATAAGATCAGGTCACGGATCGCACCCATGGTGCAGAGGCGGGAGCGCTGGGCCAGGATTCCGACCAGCAGCCCGGCTCCCAGGGAGAAAGCAACGGGAGCAGCCATGGAGCCCGGACCCTCGGTACTGAAGAAGATAAATGCGGGTGCCGTTAGCAGCAGCACCAGCAGAAACAAGGTTAAAAACGGGACGGCATAACCGTTTAAGGGTGGCTGGCTTTGGCTCCGGCCCAGGGTGTAGCCTTTTTTAAGAAAAATCGTTCCGACCCAGATGCCGGCGATGTAACCGGGCAGCGCGGCCAGGGCGTTCCAGTCGCCCCCGGCCAGGCGTAAAATCATGCGCAGCGGGCAGCCCAGGAAAGTGAGTGCGCCGGCCATCATCAGTATTCCCAGGATAAAGCGCAGTACCGGGCTGGATCCGCCTCCGGCTTTAAATTCTTTGCCGATCAGGGCAGTGATAAAAGCGCCCAGAACCAGCCCCATAATTTCCGGCCGCAAGTACTGGACCGCCCCGGCCCGGTGCAGACCCAGGCCTCCGGTAATGTCACGCAAAAAACAGGCGATACAGAACCCCATGTTGGCGGGATTGCCCTGCAGGACCAACAGCACGGCCAGCAGGCCGGTCACAGCGCCTGCGGCAATAATAAACAACCGGTCTTTCATCCATCTAAAACCTCCTTGATCATATTTTCACAGGATCTTGCACCACCCTGCGCTATGGACATTATAGAACAGGGTTGTTCGGGCATAAAATTGCAAAAATTAATAGATCTTCCTGCTTTTATTACTTTTTTCTATAGTGCCCCTGGCACCCGGGTCAGGCTTGTATGGACGCCACCTAAACGGCAAGATATAATTGAAGTAAGGCATTAATGGAAGGGACCGGCCGATGGACTTTCAGCAATTAAAGATATTTTTAACCGTTGCCGCTTTGAAAAGTTTTTCCCGGGCCGCGGAAGAAATGTTTATCAGTCAGCCCGCGGTCAGTGTGCGCATCAAGGGGCTGGAAGAGGAACTGGGGGCGGTTCTTTTTGACCGCAGCCGCGCGCGCGAACTAACGTTAACGGAAGCGGGCAGAGAATTCCTGGATTATGCCCAGCAGATGGTCAACCTGCAGGACGAAGCGCTGGCGCGCCTGGCGCGGGTTGAAGAGGGCACTGCGGTCGCCGGGCCGGTTCAGCTTGGTGCCAGTACCGTCCCGGGGATATACATGCTCCCCTCCCGCCTGGTGGCGCTGAAGCAAATCCATCCCGGCATCGCCGTCAACTTGAGTATTGACGACTCGGCCCGCGTCCTGGAAAAAGTGCTAAATTACGAGGTTGACCTGGGTTTTGCCGGTTCCCAAATCCAGGACGAGCGGTTGCAGTACTACACCTTTGCCACCGATGAACTGGTTTTAATCACGCCCCCGGGATATTTTCAGCCGGCGCCGGACGCGGCTTCCCCGGAGGGGTTGCCGCCCATTTCGCTGGAACAGTGTCTTTCGGCCAACCTGATTCTCCGGGAAAAGGGATCTGCCACCCGCGATTTTTTTGAAACCGCCCTCGCCCAAAAAAAGATCAGCCTGCTCGATTTTGCCGGCGTCATTTATGTGGACAGCCTGGAGGCGATCAAAAACAGTGTGCGGCACGGCCTGGGCATTTCCCTGGTTTCACGGCACTCCGTGGAAGATTATTTGCTACTGCGGTGGGTGGACGGTTACAGGCCGGAGGGCCTGGCGCTGACCCGGAGAATTTACCTGGTCCGCCACGCCGGCCGGGTTTTAAGCCGGGCGGCGAAGCTAACTTTTAAATTCTTTACCGCCGAAAATACTGCATTTCCGTAATTAAACCAGGGCTGCCATTCCAAAGCTGTTTTTCTCAAGGCCTGGAAATGAAGCGACTATCCAACAGGGAGAAGCAGTGATTAGCCTCCCGTCCTTTTCTTTTCACCCGGCCGGAAGTAGTTTATAATATGGCCAGGACACCGGCCAAAGATTTGAAGTTTGAAATAAGAAATTGGAGGTTGGAAAAAGCTACAGGTAGCGTCTCCCCTGATGGGAGATACTCTCTGGCAGACAGGGCGAGAAAAGGATGAACAACGCGGGAATGCTTAATTACTGGATCAAGGCCGCCATGATCGGCGCTATTTATGCCGTTTTAACCATTTCCCTGGCACCGATCAGCTACGGGGTTATCCAGGTGAGGGTGGCGGAAGCGCTGACCGTGCTGCCTTATTTCTCCCCTGCCGCGATACCGGGTTTATTCGTAGGTTGTGTCATCGCCAATATTTTTGGCGGCAACGGCCTGCTAGACATTATTTTTGGCAGCCTGGCTACCCTGGCCGCTGCTCTGGCCGTATCCCGGATAAATAATAAATACCTGGCGCCTCTGCCCCCCGTCGTCATTAACGCCCTGGTTGTGGGCTTAATTCTACATTATATCCTGGGATTTCCGGCGCACCTCACCATTTTATGGGTGGGAGCAGGCCAGGTATTGGCCTGCTACGGGCTGGGCCTTCCGCTGTTGCTGTTTCTGGAAAAGCGGCGGCATCTGCTCAGGTAAACCAGGAGATAGGACGCAGGTTGCAGGGAAAAGCGGCCGCCGGCGGGTAGAATATTAGGAAACGATATCAGGCACAGGTCGTAAACCGCAGGGGCGCAGCGCGCTGAGCCCGCGAAGAGCAGTATTCAGTAAACAGGGAAAAGCAGAATACCCCTAGATCCTGTATACTGCCTCCTGTATTCTATTTAAGCACCCAATAATGGGGGGCATCATATTACTTTTTATTCCTTTGGCTGACAGGGAGGTAGATCTATGGCCGGCCATTCCAAGTGGGCTAATGTCAAGCATCGCAAAGCGCGGGTCGATGCACAGAAGGGAAAAATTTTTACTAAACTTGCCCGGGAAATAATTGTTGCCGCCCGGGAGGGGGGCGGCGATATAAACGCCAACTTCCGTTTGCGCCTGGCGGTGCAGAAAGCCCGGGATAACAACATGCCCAACGAAAATATCCAGAGGGCTATTCAAAAGGGAACCGGGGGAGCAGATGGTGAAAACTACGAACAGGTAATTTATGAAGGCTATGGTCCGGCCGGGGTGGCGCTGCTGCTGGAAGTGCTGACGGACAACCGCAACCGTACCGTGGCTGATATCCGGCATCATTTGTCCAAGCACGGCGGCAGCCTGGGCGAAGCCGGCTGCGTCTCCTGGATGTTTGTCCGGAAAGGCATGCTTATAGTTAAAAAAGAAGACACGGACTTGGGTGAAGACGATCTAATCATGATTGCCCTGGAAGCAGGGGCGGAAGACGTGGATCCCGAGGGTGACAGCTATAACATTACGACCCTGCCCGAAGATTTTGAAGCGGTAAAAAAATATCTGCAGGAGCAAAATGTGCCTGTTTCCGTGGCCGAGGTGACTATGGTGCCACAGTCTACGGTAGTCATTGAAGATCCTGAAGTTGCGGCACGCATCCTCAAGCTTATGGACGCCCTGGAAGACCTGGACGACGTGCAAAATGTATACGCCAATTTCGATATCCCCGAGGAGTTGCTCAATTAATTGTTTTAGCCGGGGCTGCCCTTTGGGGACAGCCCCTTGTGTTTTACCTTCTCATGGCGCCGCCTTTGGCCCCAAGCTCTCTAAAAAACAATGTATATAAATCCCTTTACCGGGGCAATATACCATTTTAAGAATGGGATTCCCGGGAGGGGTGTATCTGTATGGTTAAACAAAATGAACGGAGAAGCATGCTGAAGTGGTTGGGCTGGACAGTTTTTATCCTCTTGCTTTTGGTGGTAGGGCTTGGCCCCCTGGCCCTGCTGATCTCATATACCTGGGACGAAAATATAAGCGCCGGCAGCATTTGGGACATCTTTAGGGGAAACAGCCACGGTAATGATCAGATTCATGAGCTCGTGCCGGAGGAATTCTCGCCGGAACCTTTCATGGTGCAGTACCTTAATCGCTATTGCACCCACAGCGAGGTTTTTCCTCCCGGCAATATTCCGGCAGGATACCCGGAGCCGCCCCAGGCTATTACCGAAATTGCGGTAGCACTGCAAAAGAACAATCTCGCCATCGACGATCTGATGGAAGAGTTGAAAAATCCACAGGACTGGCACCTGGCTGATTTAAAAGAAGGGTGCGGGCGTCCTTTCTTTATCCTGACCCATTTGGGCGAATTTTGTCCCCGGTGCAATGAGCAGTTTTACCTGGGCATCTTTAAGCTTGAATATGAAGATAAAATCGCTGTTTACCAGGGTTCCCCTCCCAACGGTAAACTGATTGAAATAACCGATATACAGGTGAAAGATATCTTCCGCCAGGAGTTGGAGAAAGGGGTCATGTTTGAGAGCGAAGAGAAAAAAAGAATGTACCTGGAGGACTTCAGCAGTTAACCTGCCCCAGAGCAAGCATCATCAGATAACCGGAACATTTGTTCCGGTTTTTTGTCCACCCGGCGGCAGGGAAGGATTTAGCCTGCCTGCTAAAGAATAGTAATAAAACAGAACACAGCGAACTCCTGTTTCGTGGATCCGATCTACCAGTTGCCATACAGGGGGTTTACAATGCGCATCATCGGCATCGATCCGGGGGTGGCTATTACCGGTTACGGCGTGGTGGATGAAGTAAAAGGCTCATTTCTACGGGTGGCTTCCGGATGCATCCGCACCAATCAAAAACTTCCCCCGGCTACCCGGCTGGAGCAAATTTTTCACCGGATCAGGGCTTTAATCGGGGATTTTAAGCCCCAGGCAATAGCCCTGGAAAAATTATTTTTCAACAAAAATACCCGGACCGCGCTGCAGGTAGGAGAGGCCAGGGGTATAGTGATCCTGGCTGCGGCTTTGAACAAAGTTGATCTTTTTGAGTACACTCCGCTGCAGGTAAAACAGGCGGTGGCAGGTTACGGCCGGGCAGAAAAGGACCAGGTTCAGCGCATGGTCAAGCTGCTGCTGCAGTTGCCGCAACAGCCCGCCGTGGACGATGAAGCGGATGCCCTGGCGGTAGCCCTGTGCCACCTGCAGCACCGCCGCTGGAACGATGCGGTCAGGAGGGGAGGGGGGCGGCCATGATCGATTACCTGAGGGGCCGCCTGGCCGCGGTGCTGCCGGGCCGGGTTATTCTCGAGGTAGGCGGTGTAGGTTTGAGTATCGAAATACCGGCATCTTCCTTCGCGGAATTGGCGCAGCAGGCGGGCAGCGAAGTAACCCTCTACACCAGGCTGGTTCTCAAGGAAGATGAGATCTGCCTTTACGGTTTCCGCAGCGAGGCCGAGCGCAACCTGTTTAACCTGGTCACGGGGGTTAGCGGTTTCGGGCCGCGACTGGCCCTGGCCCTAATCGGCTCTTTTACCGCTTCCCAGTTTTGTACCGCCGTCCTGGAGGAAAACACAGCCTTGCTCTGCCAGGCGCCGGGCGTAGGCCGCAAAGGGGCTCAACGCCTGGTTCTGGAATTAAAAGAGAAATTGCCCAAAGTGATGGGATCGGATCTGCCGGCGCCTTCCACTGCTGCAACGGCCGGAGCGCTCTCTCCCGAGGATGAAGTTGTGGAAGCGCTGTGCACCCTAGGTTACACCCGGGTTGAAGCGCTTGCCGCAGTGAAAAGCGTTTCAGGAGCAGGAGAAGAGGGCGGCCGGGAAGAGCTGTTGAAAAGAGCTTTGAAGAGCATCGGCGGCCGCTAGCGCCCGCCTTATAAGAGAGGGGAATAACCGTGCAAGACCGGATCATTTCAGCACACCGGCGGGAAGATGACGATCTTCAACTGGAGCAAGGGCTGCGGCCCCGCACCTTGCAGGAATATACCGGCCAGGAAAAAATAAAAGAGAAGCTAAGAATTTATATTGCCGCCGCCCGCGAGCGCGGCGAACCCCTGGATCATGTCCTGCTTTACGGACCGCCCGGCCTGGGCAAGACTACCCTGGCCCATATTATTGCCTATGAGCTGGGGGTGAGCATCAGGGTTACCTCCGGGCCGGCTATCGAGAGGCCCGGAGACCTGGCGGCCATCCTGACCAACCTCGGGCGCGGTGACGTTCTTTTCATCGATGAGATTCACCGGCTCAACCGTGCCGTCGAAGAGATCCTTTACCCGGCCATGGAAGATTTCGCCCTGGACATTATCATCGGGAAAGGGCCCGGGGCCCGCTCCCTGCGGCTGGACCTGCCCCCCTTTACCCTGATCGGGGCTACGGTACGGGCCGGAGCGCTTACTTCGCCGCTGCGGGACCGCTTTGGCGTGGTGGATCGGCTAGATTTTTATACACCTGAAGAACTGGCGGCCATAATTACCCGTTCCGCCCGCCTGCTCAACGTAGATATTCGGCCGGAAGGCGCCCAGGCTATTGCCGCTGCCTCCCGGGGTACGCCTCGCGTGGCCAACAGGCTTTTAAAAAGGGTTCGCGACTATGCGCAGGTCATGGCTGACAATGTTATCACCGGCCCGGTCGCCGAGGAGGCGCTGAGGATGCTCCAACTGGACAGGCAGGGGCTGGATGAAATCGACCGCAGCCTTTTGCGGGCCCTCATTGATAAATTTGAAGGAGGCCCCGTGGGGCTGGACACCCTGGCCGCTTCAATCAGTGAAGAGCCGGAAAACCTGGAAGATGTGTACGAGCCTTACCTGATGAAACTGGGCTATATCAAGCGCACCGCCCGGGGCCGCGTGGCCACCCGGGAAGCCTATAACTACCTGGGTCTGAACTACCGGGAGGATCTCCAGCAGAAGCTGTGGTAGGGGAAGGATACAGAATACGGGCTTAATTTGGGATAATATATGGCAAAAGGTTTAATCAGGGGGATGGTCGGGCAATGCCTTCTTTTGAATCCATTGGCAAAATAATGTTAATCATGGGCGGGCTGATTGCCGCCGGAGGGCTGCTGCTTTTGCTGGGCGGCCGTCTCGGATTGGGGCGCCTGCCCGGAGACATTCTCGTCCGGCGCGAGAACTTTGTTTTTTATTTTCCCATCGTTACCACCCTGGTGCTCAGCCTTGTGCTGACACTGTTGATTAATTTTCTCCGGCGCCTTTTTTAGCGGTACACTCTTACCGGTGTTCCCATACCAGGTGAATTAATGACCGAAATGAAGCTGAGCGATTTTGACTACTATTTGCCGCAGGAACTGATCGCACAGGAACCTCTTGCCCGGCGGGATCATTCCCGCATGCTTGTTCTGGATCGCCGCAAAGCAGCTCAAGAGCACAGCTACTTCTACCGCCTGCCCGAAAATCTAAATCCGGGCGATCTGCTGGTGTTGAACAACACCCGGGTCATTCCGGCCCGGCTGGTGGGCCAGCGTGCGGAAGGGGGCGAGGCGGAGCTGCTGTTGCTGCACCGCCATGATCGCGATCGCTGGACGGCCATGGTTCGCCCGGGGCGGAAACTCAAACCCGGTGCGGTTGTTTATTTTAAGTACGGGCTTGAGGCTGTAATTGAGGATTATGCCGCGGAAGGGCAGCGCCTGGTCCGCTTCAGGGGGCCGGAAAGCACTGAGCTGCTGCTGCAGCGGAACGGCCAGGTGCCCCTGCCGCCATATATTACCGCCCCCTTGAGAGATCCTGAGCATTATCAGACCATTTATGCCTCTATAGAAGGCTCGGCGGCCGCTCCCACTGCCGGTTTTCATTTTACAGAAGAAGTCTTTGACCACTTGAGTAAAAAAGGGATTAACTGGAGCTTTATCACTCTGCATATCGGGCCGGGCACCTTTCAACCGGTAAAGGTGGAAGATATCCGGCAGCATCGCATGCACCGGGAATTTTACCGCATTGATGAAGAGACGGCCCGGCAGATCAACGAATCCAGGCGGCGGGGCGGCCGTGTAGTGGCGGTAGGCACAACCGCCTGCCGGGTTTTGGAGACCGCCGCCTCCTCCGACGGCGTGGTGCAGCCGCAGGAAGGGTGGACGGAGCTTTTTATCTATCCCGGCTACCGCTTTCGCGCCGTCGACGCCCTGCTCACCAACTTCCACCTGCCCCGCTCCACCCTGTTGATGCTGGTCAGCGCCCTGGCCGGACGCACCCGCATCCTGGAAGCATACCGCGAAGCTGTGGAGCAAAGGTACCGCTTCTATAGCTTCGGGGACTGCATGTTAATCTTGTAGGAGACAGGAGAAGCAGGAAGCAGGCTTTTCCTCCTCTCCCTAACCCTCTCCCACCAGGGGGTGATCCGAGCACACACTTGACACCGGGGGTCGATTGATGTAGCATAGAAGCATGCTAATACAGGGTCAGCGTTACACTGAAACCATCATAGATGAGATCAAGGCAGCGATCAAAGTGGAGCC
>JAKPEE010000124.1 GCA_029552125.1 Bacillota bacterium
CATTCAGCGTTTTTTCTTCCCTCAAGACCTCAATTACTATTTTTGCTTTTTCTTCCGGTGTAAAATTTCTTCTCTTTTCCATAGTTCCATTTTAACTTATTTTTGCTGTTTTGTCTGTCTTAATTTCTGGTATCATTATAGGTGAAAACTTATTGGTGCCGGAGACCGGAATTGAACCGGTACGGGTATAAAATACCCGAGGGATTTTAAGTCCCTTGCGTCTGCCTGTTCCGCCACTCCGGCAAAAAAATAGTGGAGGCGACACCCGGATTCGAACCGGGGATAAAGGATTTGCAGTCCTCTGCCTTACCACTTGGCTATGTCGCCTCAAAATAAAAAATGGAGCGGAAGACGGGATTTGAACCCGCGACCCTCGCCTTGGCAAGGCGATGCTCTACCACTGAGCCACTTCCGCGTAACAGTGGTGCCGAGACCCAGAGTCGAACTGGGGACACGCGGATTTTCAGTCCGCTGCTCTACCGACTGAGCTATCTCGGCAAGAATATGGCGGAGCTGACGGGACTTGAACCCGCGATCTCCGGCTTGACAGGCCGACATGTTAACCGACTACACCACAGCTCCGCGCTGCATTAATTAGTATACACAACGACCCTGCAAAAGTCAACAACCAAAAAAGTAGTTGCGGCAGCTTGCCGATGACTGCTGCTCCGGTTAATCCAGGGTCAGCGTCTTGGAGGGCTTGGCGGTATCCTGGTCCTGCTGCAGGCGGGAAAGCCGTTCTTCTTCAGCCGAACTGTAATAAATCAGGCTCTGCAACTCCATGGTCAGATCGGCGTTAAATACATGAACATGGGAGGGCACCCGCAGCTTCACCGGGGCAAAATTTAGTATGGCCCTGATCCCATGGCTGACAATGTCATCAACCACTTCCTGGGCCGCCCCGGCCGGAACTGTAATTAACGCCACTTTAATCTGATGCTCTTTGATAATACCGGCTATCTCTGCATAATCAAAAATGGGAATCCCATTAATGTCACCGCCGATCAAGGCCGGATCTATATCAAATACAGCCTTAACGCTGACATACGGATTTTTGGAAGCATTATAACGGGTCAAAGCGGTGCCGAGATGCCCGGCCCCGATGACTATAATACTGGTCTTTTTATCCAGACCGATAATTTTCAAAATTTGCTCACGCAGGTACATGGTATTATAACCGGTTCCGCGAGTGCCGAAAGCGCCGAAATAGGCCAAATCTTTGCGGATCTGTTCTGCAGTGAATCCCGATTCATTACTTAGTTCCTTAGAAGAGATAATTTCTACATCCCGGCGGATCAGATTGTCTAGAATGCGCAGGTACACGGGAAGTCGCTTGATTACTGACTTGGATATGCTGCGTTGAGGCATTGAATACGCCCCCTTTCTTAAGTAGTATCATGGCCGCGTAAAATCTAGTTTAACATACGCCGGATTATTAATCAACGCTAATATTTTTCAATTGAGAAAATATTTAAACTAATTGGGCCGCCTCAAAAATTTGAGCCCCGGCAGGCTCAATCTGCGAATCAAAGTTTATGCACCACAATCAGCGCCGGGGGTTGGTGGGCCTGGTTAAGATAGCGGGTATAGGCCACGCGGTATGCACGGCTGTTTAACCTGGCACAGTAATCCAAAAGCGCTTTTAGTTCTTCTTTTCCCCCATGATGGCCGGGATAGGCCACCACGGTAATTACGCCCCCGTTTTGCAGCAGAGACAGGGCCTCCTTTAAAGCAGTTAGAGTAGTCTCTTTGACCGTTACCATACTGTGATCTCCCCCGGGCAGGTAGCCCAGGTTGAACATCACTGCGGATACCGCTTCGGTAACATGGGCAGACATCTGCTCGTGTCCGACCCGAATTAACTTAACCCTCTCCAGCAAATTTTCCCGCTGCAGCAGGGCAGAGGTGCGCCGCAGCGCCTCTTCCTGGATATCGAAGGCATAGACGCGTCCTCCGGGCCCGACCTGCCGGGCCAGAAACAAGGTATCGAGGCCGTTGCCGGCGGTGGCGTCAACAGCCACCCCTCCCTCTTGCAGCGCAGTCTTAATATAAAGATGAGCCATCTCTGTGATTTTCATTAATAAGTATCCTGCTTAATAGAGATTATGTTTACCCTGCCGTCCTCTTCGATAAAAGAGATTAGCCGGCGCATAATCGCATCGGCTCCGCCGCTGTTGTGGCAAACCGCCGCCATACCGATTTCGGAGCGCTGCCATAGATCCTGGCTGCCCACTTCAGTCACGGATACATTGAAGCGGTTGCGCATGCGCTTGATCAAGCTCTGTAAAATTGTCCTTTTTTGTTTAAGCGAACCCGCCTGGGGTATCTGTATCTCCAGAAGACAAATAGCCACGCGGATAGTTACCACTCCCGCCTAAAAATTTTTGCCGCCTAATGCAGGTGCGGCCCGCTATCGTCGGGGTCGCCGTAAAGGCTGGTTTCCGTATCTGCTTCTTCAAGCAAATCTTTTATGGAAATGGTATAGGCGGCCACTTTACTGCTGATATAAATGGGGCAGCCTACGGTCAGGGCCAGTGCCACTGCATCGCTGGGCCGGCTGTCAACAATTAGCTGCCGCCCCCGACCGGTACTCATATGGATTTCTGCGTAGTATGTGTTATCTTTAATATCCGATACCACAATTTTGTGGACAGTAGCGCCCAGAGCAGCGCACAAAGATTTGATCAGGTCGTGGGTCATGGGTCTTGGCGGGATCTGCCCCTGCAGTTTTAAAACAATGGCCTGGGCTTCCCAAAAGCCGATGCCAATGGGTAAAACCATGGTTTCATCCATATCCACCAGCAAAAGCAGCGGGTTTTGCTGGGCGTCAAGCACCACTCCCTTTACTTTGACCGCAATCATTTTCCAGGCTCCTTCCTTCTTAAAGACTCCCGGACATAGCCTGACGGACAAACGCGTCAACCGTCAATCCCCGGTCTTCCAGGCGGCGGTAGAGTCGAACCACCCTTTCCTCCAGCACAGGGTTATCCAGATCATCCAGAGTGCGAAACAAACCGGCGCGCCGCCCCAGGCGGAACAGCTCCCGCCGGAGCGGCGGCAAGGCCAGATACTGTTCGATGCGGGCGATCATGGCGGGGCGGTCTCCGGGCAGGCTTCCACCGACATCTTCCAGCAGGTTATTAAAATGGTCGCTTACGATGGTGCTGCCCGTTGCTTCCAGGTTTTCCAGAAGCAGCTTTTCTTCCAGCAAGATCGTTTCATCGTCCGGTGCATCAAATTGGCCCTGCGCCCACATTTGATAGAGAGGGCTGGCCGGATGAAGGGCCAGGGTGCGCAGCCGGATAAAATCGGGTCTTATCTCATTTAATACGGCAGCAGTTTCAAGGGCATGTGTTCGCCAATGCTCCCGCCCGCCCAGGCCCAAAAGCACATATTCGCTAAGGGAGATGCCCGCTTCTTTTACTTTATGTCCCGCCTCTAGATGCTGCTCCCTGGTTACGCCCTTCTTCATAAAATTAAGTATGCTGTTGCAGCCGCTTTCCAGGCCAACATGGATCCGGGAGAGGCCGGCCTGTTTAAGCTGCACCAGCTCATGCACCGTTTTGCTTGCCAGCGAGCGGCTGCGGGCGTAGGTGGTAATGCGGCTAATGCCCGGGATCTTTTGCCGCAGCAACAGTAAAACTTCACCCAGCAGCGCCGTGGGAAGCGACAGGTTGTCGCCGTCCTGCAGAAAGACCGCTCCGGCGCCCCGGTAAAGCCACAAGGCCAATGGATAAAGCGCCGGCGCACTTTCTCCGCACTGCACCACTATTTCCCGGGTAATGCTGCTGAAACCTTGCTTCTGCGACAGGTTTTGCACCGCCTCCATACCGGCGGCAATGGCGTAAATATCCTGTTTAATCTCCTCCAGGCTGCGGCGGCTGTATTTCTGCCCTTTGTACACCGGGCAAAAGAGGCAGCGGTTCCAGGGGCAGTTGCGCGTCAGGCGCAGCAGCAGGCTAAAGGCTTCGCTGGGCGGCCGGATCGGCCCCTGTTCAAAGCTCAGCGGCATCACCGATCATTCCATTCAGAGAACAGGCTATTAACGCATGCGACCGTGGAAAAACGGTCAATCCTTCTTGCACCAAGAGAACCTTCCCGTTTCAATTATACCCCAGGGCTTAGCCAATGTCAGCAGATTCAGAGAGAATACAGGAAACAGGACCCGCGGGGCAGGAAAGATGCCGCCCTAAGTCCGATCCAGGACGATTTCTTGTATTCTGCCGCCATGGTATCAATGGTATAATAAGATTACTATTACAGAAGGTGGTGCGGATTTTGCAAGAATCTAAGCTCAGCCTCGAGGCTTTGCATGAAAAACTGCTCCTGCTGACCTATATTTATGGTTACCGCAGGGGCTCTTTTATTTTATCCTCCGGCCGCAGCAGCAGCTATTACATAGACGGAAAACAGGTGCTATTGACAGCGGAAGGGCTGCATGCCATGGCCATGTATATCTTAATCTCCCTGCATCAGCAGGGCCTGGAAGCCGAGGCTGCGGGCGGCCTCACCCTGGGGGCCGATCCCATTGCCGCCGCCGTCTCTGCTCTCAGCCAAAACATTTCGTTTTATCATCCCCTGGACTGTTTTATTGTCCGCAAAGAAGCGAAAAAACACGGTACCGCCTCCCGGATCGAGGGCCCTTTGCGGAAAAAACAGCGGGTGGTCATCGTGGATGATGTCTTAACTACCGGATCTTCCATCCTCAGCGCCGCTGAAGCAGTGGAAGAGGTGAATGCACAGGTCTGCGCCGTCTATGTGCTGGTTGACCGGGGCGAAGGAGGCCGGGAAGCGCTGCAGCAGGCCGGCTACCCTCTGAAAGCAGTCATGCACCGCCTGGAACTGGAGCAGTTGCAGCAGCAGATGGAAAGCCGCTATCCCGCCCTCTTTGCGGCACTACAGGACAACAATCCCCGGTGGAAACAAATACCCTGGCAGGAGCTTGAAGCCAGGCATGATTACCTGGTTAAGCCCCTTAAGCAGCTTGGAGAACAGTTGGACCAGGCCCGGGAGCAGGGGTTATATGGTGAAGAAGCGCTTAAAAAGAAAGCGCAGCAAATCCTGGCGGTGATTAAGGCAGCAGAACTGCACCCGGAGGGGGCTAAAGCAGCCCAAAAAGATTTGTCAATAATTTCCTTTTGCTACTGATTCAGCCTTTGCGCTGCGTTCATCCCTTCGTAAAAAAGCTGCATGGCCCGGTAAGCGGTGCTTTGCAGCAGTTCCGCCGTGCGCTCCATCGCCTCGGCCAGGGAAAGGGGCCCGTCGGTAATGGAAAGCATGGCGCTGATGCCTTCCTTTTGGGCCTGTTGGGGGTTTAAATTTACCTTTCCGGCCAGAACCAGGACCGGCACAGCATATGTCTTGGCCAGGCGGGCCACCCCGACAGGGACTTTGCCGTGAAGCGACTGGCTGTTGATCTCACCTTCGCCGGTAATGACGAGGAGAGTGGTGCCTTCGGCCAGCAGTTCCGGCAGGCCTGAAAGCTCCATGATTCTTTGCACCCCGGGAACCAGCGGCGCCCCCAGGATGCCGGCCAGGGCCGCCCCGATACCGCCGGCGGCGCCGGCGCCGGGGATCCGGCTTATATCACGGCCCAAATCCCGCAGCACCACCGCAGCAAAGCGGCGCAGCGCCCGGTCAAGCTGAGGCAACTGCTGCGATGAGGCTCCTTTTTGCGGTGCATAAACATAGGCTGCGCCCCGCGGCCCGTAAAGGGGATTGTCTACGTCGCAGCCTGCAATCAGCTCTACTTCCTTCAGGCGGGTTTCGCTAGAAGAGGTATCGATGTGGTGCAATTGCGCCAGCCCGGCGGCTCCGGGCCCGATTTCCTGCCCGCTCCGGTCGGTTAGCTTAAACCCCAGAGCCTGCAGCATACCGGCCCCGCCGTCACTGGTGGCGCTGCCCCCGAGGCCGACAAATATGCTCCTGCACCCGCTCTGCAGCGCTTCCCGGATTAGCTCGCCGCTGCCGTAGCTGGTCGCCCGCATCGGATCAAGCCGCTCCGGGGGAACAAGGGCCAGGCCCGAAGCTGCAGCGACTTCCACCACCGCCGTGGAGCCGTCGCCGGTCAGGCCCCAGAATGCTTCAACCTTATCCCCCAGGGGGCCTGTTACCGTCTTGCGGAAAAGGCGGCCTCCGGTGGCCTGAATTATGCATTGCGTCGTCCCGTCTCCGCCGTCGGCCAGGGGAACCTGGACTACTTCCAGGTGCGGGAAAACAGGGGCAACGCCGGCCGCAATGGCTTCCGCCGCCTCGATGGCGCCCAGCGATCCTTTAAAGGCATTGGGCGCCACAATGATCCGGCCGGGCTTTGGCGGAAGCTTACCGGCGTTATTATTTTGAAAGCCACTCAGGCTGTATCGGGGAGATATTTTTTCAGGATGTCCCATAATTCTTGCGGGCGGAAAGGTTTGGTCATGTAGGCATTGGCGCCCAGATCGAGGGCTCTCCGACGGTCCTCTTCTTCCGCTTTGGCGGTTAAAACAATCACCGGTATTTGTTTTAAATTATGATCATTTTTCATGGTGCTCAGTACTTCAAATCCGTCAACTTTAGGCAATAATAAATCCAGGAGCACCAGGTCGGGCTTTTCGCGGTGCACCGCTGCCAGGGCCGCCTCTCCATCTTCAACAACCTCAACCTGGTAGCCGGCAGCGTCAAGGCAGGTCCGTAATCCCAGAATGATATTTTTTTCGTCTTCCACCAGCAATATTCTTTTACTCATTAACCAACCTCCTGATCTAATGGCGTTTGCGAATCAAGTTGATCTTCTTTTCGGGAAATAGGGAAAGTAAATGTAAAGGTAGTTCCTTTGCCTTCTTCGCTATCCACCCAGATCTCGCCGCCGTGGGCCATGACAATATCTTTGGCGATGGCCAGCCCCAGTCCGACTCCGCCCGAAGTCTGCCCCGGTTTGCGCACCTGGATATACTTGCGAAAAATTTTTTCCTGGTTCTCCTTGGAAATGCCGCACCCGGTATCCTGGACGGAGAAGAAAAGCCGGCTGCCCCTCTGCCTCACTTTAACCGTGATGGTTCCGCCTGCATCAGTATAGCGCAGAGCATTGCCGATCAGGTTGGTCAGGATCCAGACAGCCTTATTGAAATCGGCTTCGGCCGGCGGGATCTCCGGAGGCAGATCGGCGATCAACTCCACCCCTTTGCTTTCTGCCTGTAACTTTAAAGGCCTTACTGCTTCTTCTACCAGTCCGCTGACATCCACCGGTTCTACTTCCACAGAGATCTTGCCGGATTCAATTCTTGACAGCTCCATTAAATTATCAATGAGCCGGGTCAAACGCTCGCAATCCGCACCGATGGCTTCCAGGACCTCTTTCCCCCGGGGCGTCAGGTCTCCCAGCATCCCTTCGCGCAGCATTTCCACGCCGACAATGATTGTAGTCAGCGGAGTCCTAAATTCATGGGATACAATGGACACAAAATCGCTTTTAATCCGTTCCATCTCGTGGAAGCGGGTTACATCGGTAAACTGAACCAGGGCCCCTTCAAGCTTATCGTTTTGCAAAACAGGATTGATCGCAATTTTAAAAAAATAGCGCTGGTTTAAACGCTTAACTTTTACGGTAGCCCCTTCATAAGAGCAGGGCAGCGGCTCGCCGCTCTCCATAACTTCCTGAAGCATGGCGGTGACTTTTTTAATCCCGGTAACGTGGCTTAAGGTTTGTCCCAGGGCTAAATCACGGTCCAGGCCAAAAATCTCTGCAGCGCGGTTATTTAACCAGACGACTTTTTGCTCCAGATCTGTTATGAACAAGGCATCTGCCAGATGCTTCTCGATGGTTTCCAGTGTAACCGTTCCAGGTGTATTGCCCATAAATCCCCCGCCTTTCTCAAACAATAATCAGGATACAGATGACGGGACCCTACTCCCCCCTGTCAACTGACCGGCCAAGCACAGGGATAAAAATGCTAAGCTACTATTCACAAAGCCGAATTATTGGCGGCGTCACCGCGTTATTGGGGGTTCCGTGACCGGTTATTACCTGGCGCATCCATATTTCACCGGGCACCTGTCGCTGTCCATGTTTGTCGCCAGCAGCCTGGATCCTGAATTAAAATTAGCTACATTATACCATTCCTCCGGTCATTTTTAAAGCCTGATTCTCAAAGCAAAACTGAATGGCGAATAAGCTTAATCCAGGATCTCCTCAGCCAGGTACCATTTACCCTCTTTTCGAAGAACTCTAAGATTGTCCGTCTTGGTTTTTTCCTGGCCTAGCAGGCTCAGGGTTAAGGTTACCCGGACGAAGGCTTCGTTTTTATTGATCACTTCCACCTCTTCGATTGTATAGCTCTTTAATTCAATCATTTCGACCACTTTTCGATAAAAATCCAGCTCCTCCGGAGAGCCTTCCCAGCCGCCGCTCAAGAAGATCATTTGCTCAAAATCACCGTTACGAAAAGCTTCCAGGTAGGCCTCTATTAGTTTATGCGGAGAAGATTGCTCCCCCCGCTGGATCAACGAACACCCCGCCGCCAGCGCTAACAGCACCGCCAGGGCAGCCCCCAAAAACCTGCTAAGTTTCATCACCGCTCCCCCCTTTATTCAGTTTATTTTTCCGGAGCAGCCTTCATGAACAGAGGCTATAAATAAATTTTGCCCGGCGCGCCGCGGCGCCCGGGCAAGGACAAGGCAGCCTGGGGGAGCAATAACTCCCTCATTGACTTCAGGACAGCATCTTTATTTATTTTGGAAAGAGTTCATAACCGGTGGTCATAAACCACATCACCAGTACAGCGAGCACAATGATGGTTACCGGAAGCACCTTGCCGTTATAGCGCTTCTCATTGTAATCGGTCCAGCCATGCATCTGGTCAACCTGCAGTTGCAGCGCTTCCGGCGGCACCGGCGTGAACCAGGATACCAGTATGGTCAGAATAAAAGAAACCGGGATGGCGACGGCGGTAGTTTTGATCCAGCCCAGCGGCCCGTAGAGGTATTTGGCAAAGAAGGGCAGGGGAATCTGCACCGGCTCCATGCCCAGGTAACCGATGAGAATCCAGGGAATGAAGGTGAGCAGAAATCCAGCGATCATGCCGGCCGCGGCGCCGTACTTGTTGGTGCGTTTCCACCAGATTCCCAGAACAACAGGTACGCCCAGAGAAGCTCCGGCGATTCCGAAGGCCCACATAATCGCCTCCAGGATAAAGGTAGGAGGGTTGAGGGAAAATAGAATCACCAGAATACCGACGGTGAACATGGCTGCGTATGAAAGTTTCAGTTTCTTTTCGTCATCCACTCCGGGCTTCAGTGAACCGTACAGGTCGTGAATCAGGCCGGCGCCCATAATCATAAGTAAGCCCGCCACGGTAGACAGGCCCGCGGCAATAGCGCCGGCCACGGCCACGGCCAGCCAGCCTTGCGCGGCCAGATTGTCAATGAGAATAAAGACCATGTAATCATAAGCGGCGGCGGAAAGGTCGAAGCCGGTGGTGTTCATCCAGTAAACTGCGGCAAAACCGGTGGCATAAACTGTAGTATTGACCAGGCCAACGAGAAATACGCAGATGATCGTGCTCCAGCGCGCTTCCCGGGCATCGCGCACGGTAAAAAAGCGCATGACAAAATGGGGCAGGCCGATAATGCCGAAAAACGAACCGAGGAAGATGGCCACATAAGTGACAGGATGGGCCAGCATGGGCCAGAAATAGTGCGGTGTTACTGTTTCCATTAAGGGCACCATATTACCGTAGCCCAGGGGCGGAAAAGCCCAACCGGCGGCGCCGAGGGCCTTTAACACCACTGCTACGGGGAACATCAGGCAAAATATTATCACAATGGTCTGGAAGGTCTGATTGTAGGTTACACCGTACATACCTCCCAGGGTCACGTAAAGGGTTACGGCCAGGCCGCCGACGATTATGCCCCACACCTCCGGCACCCCCAAAAGATAATAAAAAACAATGCCAATTCCTTTCAGGTTGCCGGCCAGGTAGAGGACGCTTACTACCAGCATCACGATAACCGCAAAAATACGTAAAAATTTACTGTCATATCTTTCGGCGATAAAAGCCATGGTCGTATACGATTTATGGCGGCGCAAGTATGGGGCGGCCAGCATCATCAGGCCGATAAAGGAGGCTGTAAACGAGGCGTAGACCGCCACAGCCAGGTATAAACCATTAATAATTAAGGCGGTCAGGCCGATAAAAGTAGTCAGGCTTAACGCCAGTGAGACCATAGCCAGCCCGTTATTCAAGGCGCCGATGCTGCGCCCGGCCACATAATAATCCCCCAGGCTGCGGGTAAAGCGGCGGGCCCAGACACTGATGAATACCGATATTACGAGCAAAGCTATGCTCAAGATTAAGCCAAGAACAAAAACTTCACCTCGCGGTTCCATAATTTACAAATCCCCCCTTTAAATATGATCAGGTCCGTTGCCGCTCCTCCAGTTTATCCATGATTAAGCACCAGATCGCCCCAATCAAGGTAACGCCAATCCAGCTAAGCACGATGAGCAAGAAATAGTGAAGCGGCAGGCACAAGATATACTTGTCCACCACATACATTGTTTCACCGTATACCGGTACCAGCGCTCCCGGAGTAGCGATCCGGTTAAAAAAGCTATTTCGGAAGATCACAAATAATGAACTGGCAAACCCGCCGGCGACAGAAACCAGGGCTAAACAGACGGCAGTCACCCAGATTTCCAGCTTATAAGCTTTCATTGTGGGTACACCTCCCTGAAGATTTGGTTTATTATTTTGGACTAGTCAACACTCCTTTCCGACAATAGCAAAAATAAATTATATTAATTATATTCTACCTATTTAAGGCTTTTCCTTTTTTACCGTTTATTTCCCTGCCCTTTTATAAACTTTTATCCTCCCCGTAAAAAAGAACAAAGGAAGCGGGATTAAGATAGAGAATTTTATCGAAGAAGATACTCCAGGGGTATCCGCACATTCGTAGAGATAAAGGAGGACCTGGCATGAGCGGTTTGGAAATTGCAGCGCTGATTGTAGCCCTACTGCTTTTTATCACCGGCGTTGTAGGTTCGTTTGTCCCTGTACTTCCGGGAGCACCTTTGATCTGGCTGGGCATGATTATCTATGGAGCCATGACTGGCTTTAGGGGACTGACCTGGTGGTTTTTTACCGGCCAGGCCCTTCTGGCCCTGGCCGTCATGGGTATAGACTATCTGGCCAGCGCCGTGGGCAGCCGCTATTTCGGAGGAGGCAAAGCCGCCTTTTACGGAGCCATGTTGGGCCTGCTGGCCGGGGTGTTCATTGGTCCCGTGGGGTTGCTGGTGGGCCCTTTCGCCGGAGCGGTTATCGCTGAACTGATTTTTGGACGTAAAACCGACCAGGCGCTGCGGGCTGGCCTGGGTGCTTTCATCGGTTTTTGGGGAGGCATGCCGGTTAAGCTCCTGCTGGAAGCAGTTATGATCATCTGGTTTTTTGTGGCTACATTTTAGTTTAAATTTTTTTTTATTAATTTTTTTCAGAATTTAATTTAAGAAGGAATTATTCTAAATGATATAGAATAAGTATGCTATGTTCATGCAATTTTAATATTTTTATGGGGAGGTTAAGGAATGGAAAAAATCTGGCTTAAAAATTACGAACCGGGGGTTCCTCACTCCATTGATTACCCTGCCGTATCCCTCTATGAATTGTTCCAACAGTCCGTACAGCGCTTTGGGGCAAACATCGCTACACACTTTATGGGCCGCGAATTTACTTTCAACGAGTTAAATGAGCTGGTTAATAGCTTTGCCGCGGCGCTGGAAAATCTGGGGGTTAAAAAAGGCGACCGGGTGGCCGTTCACCTGCCTAACTCGACTCAATTTCCCATCGCTTATTTTGCCACGCTCTCTTTAGGCGCCATTGTGGTACCGTGCAACCCCATGTATGTAGCGCGGGAATTGAGGCACCAGCTTAAAGATTCCGGCGCGGAAACAATTGTTACCCTGACCCGTTTTTACAAAACCGTAAAAGAGGTCCAACCAGAGACCAACCTGAAAAATGTTATTGTCACTAATATTAAAGATTTCTTCCCCGGCCTGTTGCGCACTCTTTACACCCTGGCCAAGGAGAAAAAAGAAGGAGATCGTATTACTCTCCAGCCGGGCGATTACACCATGCTCGATCTGATCAAAGCCCACCGGGGCAAAAAAGCTGCTGCGGTGAAGGTCGAACCAAATGATCGGGCTTTGTTCATGTACACCGGCGGCTCTACCGGGGTTTCCAAGGGAGCCGTGCTGCTGCACCGCAACCTGGTGGCCAACGCCACCCAGACCAAAGCCTGGTTCACCGCATTTTCCGAGGGCAAAGAGATAATCTTGGGCGTGCTGCCTTTCTTCCACAGCTTCGGTTTGACCACCTGCCTAAACCTGGCGCTAACAAACGGCTGCAAACTGGTGATGCTACCGCGCTTTGTCTTGAATGACGTCCTGAAAACCATTGACAAGCAGAAGCCAACCCTCTTCCCCGGCGTACCTACCATGTATGTGGCCATCAACAACGCCCCCGACTTGCACAAGTACGATATCAAATCCATCAAAGTATGCGTCAGTGGCGCCGCGCCGCTGCCCGTGGAAGTGCAGCAAACTTTTGAGAAGAATACCGGCGGCAAGCTGGTGGAAGGTTACGGCCTCTCCGAAACTTCACCGGTAACCCACTGCAACCCGATCTTCGGCAAACGGGTCCCCGGCAGCATTGGCCTGCCCTTCCCTGATGTGGATATCAAAATCGTCGATGTGGAAACCGGGGAGAAGGAACTGCCCATCGGTGAAGTGGGAGAACTTTGCATTAAAGGGCCGCAGGTTATGGAAGGGTATCTCAATATGCCTGAAGAAAACGCCAACAGTATGCGTGACGGCTGGTTTTATACCGGAGATATAGCCAGGGTCGATGAAGAAGGATATACCTATATCGTAGACCGGAAGAAAGACATGGTCATCGCCGGCGGCTACAATATCTATCCGCGGGATATTGAAGAGGTGCTCTACACCCATCCGAAGATCATGGAAGCTACTGTGGCCGGAATCCGCGACCCCTATCGCGGCGAAACTTTGAAGGCGTATATAGTCCTCAAGCAAGGGGAGAGCATGACTGAAGATGAGGTTATAGAATTCTGCAAGAGCAAGCTGGCTGCCTATAAGGTCCCCAAACTGGTTGAATTCCGTGCCGAGCTGCCAAAAACCATGGTCGGCAAGGTGCTGCGCCGGGTCCTGCGCGAAGAAGAAGAGAAAAAGTTGGCGCAGGCACAGAAAGGATAAAAACACGGGGCGCAAGCCCCGTTTTTTTATGGCCCAGGGGAGAGGGAAATGCCGGGTCCCGGCATTGATCGGGTCAGCGGAGTATTCCCCTTCCCTGGTAATGGGTCTAAGCTGGATTTGTCGTTTGCTGGAAAAGCTTGTTTTGATCCTGCAGGGCCTGTTCGGCCAGGCGCAGTTGCTCTTGTACCGCCTCCGGAGCGGTGCCGCCGCGGCAGCTTCGCGCTTTCACTACCGCCAGGGGATCCAGCAGGTGGCCGATTTCTTCGCCCAGGGCCGGGTGAAAACGGCGCCTCACTTCAGGTGTTAGCTCCTTCAACTTCAGCCCGGCCTTTTCCGCGCAGGCAATCAACTCGCCCACAATACGGTGCGCCTCCCGGAACGCTACCCCCCGGCGGACCAGGTAATCGGCCAGGTCAGTGGCACAGGCGAAATCATCCTGCGCCGCTGCCTCCATGCGCGGGCGATTGATGCGCATGGTCAAAAGCATCTCCCCCATCAGGGGAAGCAGCGCTTTCAACGTATCCACCGTATCAAAAAGACCTTCCTTGTCTTCCTGCAGATCCTTGTTATAGGTCAGGGGCAGCCCTTTAAGCACGGTGAGCAGGGCCATGAGGCTGCCGTAAACACGCCCCGTTTTCCCCCGGGCCAGCTCGGCCACATCGGGGTTTTTCTTCTGGGGCATCATGCTGCTGCCGGTGGTGTAGGCGTCATCCAGCTCGATGAAACCGAATTCGGCAGACGACCACAGGATCAACTCTTCGCTAAGACGGCTTAAGTGAGCCATCAACAGGGCGGCGCAGCTCAAAAATTCCACAATATAATCGCGATCGCTGACCGCGTCCATGCTATTTTCATAGAGCCGGGTAAAACCCAGGGAGGCGGCCACCATCCGGCGATCAATGGGGAAACTGGTGCCGGAAAGGGCTCCGGCGCCCAGCGGCATCAGGTCGGCCCGGCGGTAAGCACCGGCCAGGCGCTCCCGGTCGCGCTGCAGCATCCAGAAATAGGCCAGCAGGTGATGGGAGAAGAGCACTGGCTGCGCCCGCTGCAGGTGGGTGTAACCGGGCAGCACCACGCCCATAAATTTGCGCGCCAGCTCGAGAAACACCTCCTGCAGGTCAGCCACCATTTTATCGATTTCGCGGATCTCCTCCATCAGGAAAAGGTGCAGATCCAGGGCCACCTGGTCGTTGCGGCTGCGGGCCGTATGCAGCTTTCCGCCGGCCGCCCCGATCTTTTCGGTGAGCCTTTTCTCAATATTCATATGGATATCTTCATCTTCCAGCTCAAAGGGAAAGCGGCCCTCTTTTAGCTCCGCGGCAATCTCCTGCAGCCCCGCCTGAATGGCCTCCGCTTCCTCCGCGGTAATTATGCCGCAGGCGGCCAGCATGGCCGCATGGGCCATGCTGCCCCTGATATCCTGGGGTGCCAGCCTCCGGTCAAAAGGCAGCGAGGCGCTAAACTTAATCACTGCCGCCGCCGTATCCTCACTGAACCGGCCCTGCCACAGCTTTTTCAGCCTATCTCACCTTCCTTAACCGGCTGCTTCCACTCCTGGGAGAGCAGCCCCCGTATTTTGAGGGGCAACCCGAAAAGATTAATGAAGCCCTGGGCGTCTTTATGGTCGTACAGATCGTCAGACTCAAAAGTAGCCATATCGGAATGGTAAAGGCTGTAAGGCGAGGTCCGGGCGGAGACGATGATATTGCCTTTGTAAAGCTGCAGCATCACGGTGCCGGTTACCGTTTCCTGCGTCTGCGCTACGAAAGCATCCAGCGCCTCCCTTAACGGAGAGAACCAGAGCCCGTAGTAGAGTATCTCCGCATATTTAAGGGCAATGGCCTCTTTGAAATGATAAGTTTCCCGGTCCAGGGTCAGTTGCTCCAGTTCGCGGTGGGCGAAGGCCAGCAGGGTGCCGCCGGGGGTTTCATAGACGCCGCGCGATTTCATGCCCACGAGGCGGTTTTCCACCATGTCCACGCGTCCAACACCGTTCCGGCCGGCGATGCGATTAAGCGCCAGCACCAGCTCTACCGGGCCCAACTCCTCCCCGTTGACGGACACGGGAATCCCCTTCTCAAAACCGATTTCCACCCGCTCCGGTTGATCGGGGGCTTCTTCAGGCGACACGGTCAAGCGGAACATTCCCGGATCTGGCTCGCGGGCCGGGTCTTCCAGGATGCCGCCCTCGTAGCTGATATGCCAGATGTTGCGGTCAATGCTGTATGGCTTTTCCACGGTAACGGGAATGGGAATATGGTGCCGGCGGGCATATTCGATGGCCTCCGTGCGGGAAGTAATCTCCCACTCCCGCCAGGGTGCAATGACCTGCAGCTCCGGTTTGAGCGCTTTAACCGTCAACTCGAAGCGGACCTGGTCATTGCCCTTGCCGGTGCAGCCGTGGGCCACCGCCACCGCGCCTTCTTTTTCGGCAATCTCCACCAGGCGCTTGGCAATGGCCGGGCGGGCCGCTGCCGTTCCCAGCAGGTATTTCCCTTCATAAACAGCGCCGGAACGCAGCATGGGGAATAGATAATTGCGCACCAGCTCCTCCTTTATATCTTCGATATAAGCGGCCACTGCCCCCGTAGCCAGCGCTTTTTCTTTCAGGCCGGCCAGTTCGTCTTCTCCCTGGCCCACATCGGCCACCATGGCCACGACATCGTAACCATAGGTTTCCTGCAGCCACTTCAAAATTACTGACGTATCCAGTCCCCCCGAATAGGCCAGCACTACTTTTTCTTTTGCCATCATTCATTAACTCCTTTCAAGGTAAGGACTTATCTTAAGCGGTTTAGTTTGTTTGTCAATCAAGCTCCCCATTATTGCTCCAGATTGGCGAGAACCTCGTCCACCACGTTCAGGGCCCGGCTGATCTCCTCCTTGGAAACGATCAGCGGGGGCAGCAACCGCAGTATAGTGTCGCCAATGGCATTAACCAGGAGCCCCCGCGCCTGGCATTCAGCCTGGGCTAAAGCGGCCAGAGGCTTTTTCAACTCCAGCGCAATCATCAAACCGAGGCCGCGCACTTCTTTAACCAGGTGCGGATAGCGGTCGGCCAGTTGCTGCAGCCCCTGGAAAATGAGGTCGCTCTTTTCCCGGACCTGCTCCAGAAAACCTTTCTCCAGCAAGATTTGCAGCACCGCCAGGGCCGCCCGGCAGACGACCAGGTTGCCGCCGAAGGTGGAAGCGTGATCTCCGGGCTTAAAAGCGGCGGCTGCCCGCTCCCGGGCCATCATGACGCCAATGGGCAGCCCCCCGCCCAGGCCCTTGGCCGCGGTCATGATGTCCGGGGAAGCGCCGTAGTGCTCGTAAGCCCAGAGATGGCCGCTCCGCCCCATGCCGCACTGAACTTCGTCGTAAATGAGCAGGAGCTCCCGGCGATCGCACAGCTCGCGCAGGCCCCGTAAAAAAGATTTTGTGGCCACGTGGACTCCGCCTTCTCCTTGAACCGGCTCCACCATGATGGCGACGGTGCTGCTGTCCACCAGCTTTTCAAAAGATTGTAGATTGTTAAATTCGGCATAAGCAAATCCTTCGGGCAGCGGCGCAAAACCCCGGTGGTATTTGATCTGTCCTGTGGCGGCCACTGTGGCCAGGGTGCGGCCGTGAAATGAACGCTCTGCCGTAATAATCTTGTAGCGATCACCGCCCCACTTGCGGGCCAGCTTGATCGCCGCCTCGTTGGCTTCGGCACCGCTGTTGGCAAAAAAGACCCGGTCCGCAAAAGAATTTTCCACCAGCACCCTGGCCAGTTCAGCCTGCGGTCCGCTGTAATAAAGATTTGACACGTGCATGAGCCGGCCGGCCTGATCCCGGATCGCCTCCACCACGGCCGGATGGCAGTGCCCTACTACCTGCACCGCCAGCCCGCCCACAAAGTCAAGATATTCCCGGCCTGTTTCATCTTTAACCAGGCTGCCCCGCCCTTCCACCAGGCAGAGGTTTTTCTCCGGCTGGCGGTTGTAGGTATTGATGATGTAGCGCGATTCCAGTTCCTGTATCGTCATGTTATCTTCACCCCCTGATTGTTCGATCTAGTTGAAAGGCTACCGTGTCACCATCGTCCCCACGCCGGCATCGGTAAAAATCTCTAAAAGCAGGGAGTGTTCGATGCGGCCGTCAATAATATGAATGCGGTTGACGCCCGCATCAAGCGCCTGCAGGCAGGATTCTACCTTGGGGATCATGCCTCCATTAATCCCGCCCGTGCGGATAAGCTCGCGCGCTTCCCTCCCGGTGATCTCGGAGATAAACTCGATGCCGGTGCCGGTTTGGCGGTATATCCCCTCCACATCGGTAAGGATAATCAACTTCTCCGCCTGCAGTGCCGCCGCCAACTCTCCGGCTACATGGTCGGCGTTAATGTTCAAACTTTCGCCTTGCGGGCCGGAGCCTATGGATGATACTACAGGGATATAACCATTGTCGCTGACTGTATGGATTAACTCGGGGTTCACCCGCACGATCTCTCCGACCCGGCCCAAATCCACTGTCTCTTTGCCCGAACCGTTGGGCTTGTAGAGCACTTTACGCCGCGCTTTAAGCAGCTCCCCATCGCGCCCGCTCAAGCCCACCGCTTTACCGCCCTGCCGGTTAAGCAGGCTGACGATATGGCTGTTCACCTTGCCCATCAGGACCATTTCCACGATTTCCATGGTTTCGTCGTCGGTGACGCGAAGCCCGTCTATAAATTGAGGTTTTTTACCGAGCTGCCGCATCATCTCGCTGACCTCTTTGCCGCCGCCGTGAACCAGTACCGGCTTAATCCCGATATATTTCAGCAAAATGAGGTCGACCACAACCGAGTTCATCAGTTCTTCGCTGACCATGGCCTGGCCGCCGTATTTCACCACAAAATACTTGCCGGCAAAAGCGCGCATATAGGGCAGCGCTTCCACCAGTACTTCCGCCTTGGAGATAAGATTATTTACTGCTGCCAAATTCATGAAAATCCCCTTTTCTAGTTAAGAACGATAGCTGCTGTTAATGGATACATAGTCATGGCTCAGGTCGGTGCCCCAGGCGGTGGCCGTTGCCGTACCGGCATTTAAATTCACAGTAACCTTAATCTCGCGCTGCTGCAGCACGGCTTTAGCCTCCGCTTCATCAAAGGGAATCGCCCCGCCGCGGCAAGCCACCCTGACAGGGCCGATGGCTATATCCACCCGGGAGGGGTCAAAAGGCACGCCGGCATAGCCCAGCGCCGCCAAAATGCGGCCCCAGTTGGCATCTTCACCGTAAAAAGCGGTTTTTACCAGAGGCGAATTCAAAACTGTCCGGGCCAGGGTTCTGGCCGCTGCCGCATCCGGGGCCCCGGTAACTTCCAGGGTGATAACCTTGGTAACCCCCTCGCCGTCACTGACAATCATCACGGCCAGCTCCTGGCAAACCTGGTGTAAAAGCCTGGCAAAGAGGTCGCATTCCGGGGTGCCTTCCGTTATTTCTACAGAAGCAGCGCCGTTGGCCAGAATCAGGGCGGTATCGTTGGTCGAGGTGTCCCCGTCTATGGTGATGGCGTTAAAAGTGCAATCCACCGCTTCGCGGAATAGTGAGTTCAGCAGGGGCCTGGAGATGGCCGCATCGGTAAAGATGAAGGCCAGCATTGTGGCCATGTTCGGGCAAATCATGCCCGCGCCTTTTGCCGTGCCGGCCAGGGTGAAGGAACCGGAAGGCAGATCGCCGCGGTAGACTACCGTCTTGGTAACCGTATCGGTAGTCAGAATAGCCGCAGCCGCATCAAGCCCGGCCTGCCTTTCCCCTGACAGCGACTGTGCCGCGCTGGCAATACCGGCGGCGATTTTGTCCATGGGGAGAGGCATACCGATTACCCCGGTGGAGCAGACCAGGATCTGCTCGGGCGGCAGATGGAGCTGTGCAGCGGCCAGATCGGCCATTTGCCGCGCATCTTCCATTCCCTTTTCCCCGGTGCAGGCATTGGCATTGCCACTGTTTACCACCACTGCGCGAATGGGGTTGTTAATACGCTCCCGGTCAAGTAAAACCGGCGCAGCCTGAACCAGGTTTTGAGTAAACACGCCCGCTGCTGCGGCCGGGCTCTCGCTGTAGAAGAGGGCCAGGTCGCGGCTGCTTTTTTTAAGGCCGCAGTGAACTCCGGCTGCTTTAATACCGCGTACCGCGGTAATAGATTCTTGATCCAGCTTAAGGTAGGTAAGTGCTTTGTTCATCCCAGACTCCTTCTTTACTTTTTATTACTGCCTCTGGCCAGGCCTGAAGCTGTTTACCAGGCCATTTGCTCCAGGCCGGCTGTTTCGGGAAAGCCATACATCAGGTTCATGTTCTGGACAGCCTGCCCCGCCGCCCCTTTAACCAGGTTGTCAATGGCGGAGAGGACGATGACGCGGCCGGTACGGCCATCCAGGCGCAGCGAGATATCACAATAGTTGCTGCCCCGCACCGCCCTGGTCTCCGGCAGATCCGGCGCTTCGATTACCCTGACAAAAGGCTTTTCCCGGTAAAAATCATGGTAGAGAGCCAGCAGTTCCTCCAAGTTTAAGGGGCGGCGCAGCGCCAGGTAAGCGGTGCTGAAAATGCCGCGGATCATCGGCACCAGGTGCGGCGTAAAGGTAATGGCCGCAGCCTCGCCGCTTAAGTCGCCCAGAACCTGCTCGATTTCAGGCGTATGCTGGTGATCGCCGACCCGGTAGGCTTTAAAATTTTCGGTACAATCGGGAAAATGGAAAGCCTGCTTAGGCGTTCGCCCCGCCCCCGATACTCCCGATTTGGCGTCAATGATAACGCTTTCCGGATCGGCCAGGCCGCTCTGCACCAGGGGAGCCAGGCTTAAGATCGCGGCGGTAGGATAGCAGCCCGGATTGGCCACCAGCCGTGCTGTTTTGATCGATATGGCAAACAGCTCGGGCAAGCCATAAACAGCCTGTTTAAGCAACTCCGGCGCCGGGTGGGTGCGGCCGTACCATTGATCATAAAGGGCCGGTTGGCGCAGGCGGAAATCGGCGCTTAAGTCGATTACCCGCCTGCCCTGCTGCAGCAGTTTCGGCACCACACCGGCAGAACTGCCGTGGGGCAGGGCGCAGAAAACAAGCTCCACCGCCTCGGGAATCTCTTCCACCTGCAACGGCTGCAGTTTAAGCTCCACAATATCCCTGAACTGGGGATGCACCCGGTTAAGGGGCTGGCCTGCATGGCTCTCCGAGCTGATATAGGCGATCTGTACCTGCGGGTGCCGGTGCAGCAGGCGCACCAGTTCCGCACCGGTATAACCCGTTGCTCCTAAAATGGCTACCTGTAACATCACTGCTCCTCCTTGCACAATAACGCACTTTAAATCAAACCGTAACGGGGATTTTAGATCATCCCCCTGCCCCGACTCTCCCCCGCCAGGGAGAAGGGATCATTCCGCGCGCAAACTGTTCTCCGGTTAATCCCCCTGCTTTTGTTCCTGGCTGCGGGCGCGGCGCGCCGTTTTTGGCCAGAAATATTAAGGGCCCCTCGTCCAATTACAATTAAAGGACGAGGGGCCTCGCGGTACCACCTTTATTGGCCGATGATTTTCATCTATCGGCCCACTCAGCGCCGTTTTAGCGAAAACGGCTCCTGATATCGGTTGCAAACCGGGACAGCCTACGCACCGGCGCTATGGGCCGGCTTCAACCGCCGCCTCCCGGGTGCGCTTCACCGCCCGCCTCTGGTCCGGACTTGCACCAACTCCGGCTCGCTTAGCCTTAGCCTGGCAGCTACTCTCCCGTTCTTCGGCCTCTTCCTATTAAATTATAGCTATGATTTTATCACATTGATCCGTTCTGTCAAGGCCTTTTTACGCAAATGACTGTGTCAAGACTTAGTAGGTGAAACTCCCGCATTTTTTTAAGCCGGCCATTGCACTGAGGCGATTTCTTTAAGCACATATTTGATCCAAGGCCTGCCGGCGAAGGGCCCATATAAGGCCGGCATAGTGGCCCTCAA
>JAKPEE010000047.1 GCA_029552125.1 Bacillota bacterium
GCTGCCGTTTGGCGTCCCCGCGGTAGAACTTGGCCTCGCAGCCCAGCTGTTCTAAAAGACCCTTGTAGAAATGTCTCGGGGTTAGCTTGGAGTCCGCCAGATACAACAGCATAAACTCACGCGGGTCCAGGCTGTCTTTTAGCTTGCGAATAATGGTTGTCTTGCCGGTACCGCAGTCGCCGGTCATCACGGCAAAAAGCTGTCTTTTGGCAGCGTGTTCGAGGCGGCCTAAGACCTCCTCCATCATCACAGAAAGGTACAGCTCGGTAGTAGGGATATCCCTGGTAAAGGGCGTATGGGACAGTTCGTAGAAAGCCTCAATCATCTTTCGCACCGTCCTTTCCCGCCCTGCGGTAGGTTACGGCAGGTATCTGGCGTGCTTGGCGCTCTTCATTTTGTTTTAAGGCAGCGCTAAGCAGCCTTGACCTTTCAGCAGGGTGGGGCAAAAGATGAGGCGGCAGCTTGGGGCGCGGCCCAGTTCTTTCGCCAATGACAAGCTTTTTGGCCATCCAGGGCGGGTGGCCTTCATACTCAATGGTCAGCCGGGCAATATCTGCAGGGTCATAGATCACATCTACTGTGCAGCCGATGAAATTTAAGCCGACTTCATACTTTTCCCCCCGGAAGCTGATGCAACCGGCTTTGTCCACTTTTCTCTCTTCACAGTGTAAAAAAGCATTGGCGATAACTTCGGGGGGCAGGAATTTTAATGCCCTTTTACTGCCGCGGTATGTCGCTTCGGGGCTTTTGCCCCCCAGGGCACTGTGAGGTTTGTTCTGATAGCATTCTTCCAACCAGACCCAGAACAGCCGGTTGAGTTCAGTTAAGCTTTCCGGTTTCTCCAGAGCTACTTCATTTAAGAAAGCATCAACGGTCCGGTTGAACCTCTCCTGCTTGCCAGCGCTTTCCGGGGAGTATGGCCTGGCAAAAAGCAGCCGGATGCCCATCTTGGCGCAGGCACGGGCCATCCACCTGTTTCGGTACTGGGTCCCATTGTCGAAAAAAACGCTGTCAGGCACTCCGAATTTTTGAACGGCCTGGCGGAAGCAGTCTTCGACAATGATTTGATCTAACACGGGATAAAACTGGCCGTGAAGAATAAAGCGGGTGGCATCGTCTAAAAAGCTCACCAGGTAAACCTGCTTTTTGGCCCCGTCTTTACCGATGGGTAAGTACGGCCCGTACTTGATATCTGAATGCCAAAGCTGATTCCGGTGCCTTTGCTGGTACCGCCTGGCTGCAATGCCGGTAGCGGCGTATGTCTTCATCTGCCGGGTGCTGTAACCCCTTTGGGCGAGTTTCTCTTGCAAGGTGCTGCGTTTGATCTGCCCCGGCTCAGCCAGCCCTTCCCATTCAAGAATTTCAATAATCTGGGCCACACTGCGGCCGGGGACCTCGCGGCGCAGCAATATGGCTTGCTCAAGAACTTCCGGCGGTATGGCCGGCTCCCTAGAGCAGCCTTTGCTTTTTGGCTTCAGGCCATCGAAGCCCTGCGCCTGGTAACGGGCCAGGTAGCGGCGCAGGGTCCGTTCGGAAATACCTGCCCGGGTACAGATCTGCCCCCTGAGTTGCCTGGCCCTGGCGGAATCTAAACCCTCCGCCAGCAGCGGCAAGAGGAGTTGCAGACGTTCTGTAGCGATCTCTTCTGCCTTTTTCCGGTCTCTCATGTTAATGCCTCCTTCAAATGCAGGGTTTAACATGAGTCTACTGCTCCTTTAACCGGACAGAAATGCAGAACGGGTCTGCACCCAATAATTTGCGTTTGCCACCGGTCGGACAATCCTGGCCAGCCAGCCGGACCCATCCCCAACGTGAGCCCAGATCCTTTGGAGCGAGGACCCGGGAAGTTCGGATCTCTCTTCCACAGCACCTTTTGTGAAGCGGGCAGCAATGGAAATTAAACAACCAAGGAAATAACCAGCCAATGCCCTAAACCACTTTTTCCAGCGGTTAATGGTGGACTCATCGGCTACCACGCTTAACCCCTTCTCACCGGCTATCACTTGCTCAATGCTCTGACTGCAGTGGCGCTTGTACGGAACCAGAATGTCAGGGAGTTCGTGGTGTATCCGCTTGCACAGCTCACACCTTAACCGCCGGATCACCAAAATCACGCGTTCCCCGGTATCACCGATGTAGCCCCGTCTCCTGCTGCCTACGACTTTCAGCGCACCACCACAGCAAGGGCAACAATGCTGCTCCCCGCTCCTAACAAAAAACACCCCGGGTGGGGTTTTCAATCAGCTGGTATTCTGATACAATAACCATGCTTGGTGGGCGCCTCCAGTACTGTTACTGATCATGGCAGTACAATCATGGAGGCGCTTCTCCTTTCTAAAATATTAGTTCACTTGGTCATTTTACATGGCTATCCCAAGACAGGCAATACCATCATCTTTCAGGCATTATGGAGTAGCAGGTACAACCTACCACCTGGACAGGAACAGGTCTCGACCACTCATAATCGTCGTCGTCCCAGGTAATACCATCACCCACCTGGCCATAATCATTCTCACCCCACGCAGATTCAAACCGCAACAAAACCAACGCCAGGCTAATCGTTATTTTACCGACCCCGCCATTTGTTCCACAAAATCTCCCAATACAATAAAAGAGCCCTGCACAACACAGGGCATACCGTTTAAAAAAATATGCAAAGCCAAACAACCGGCGTAGGCTAATCCACCTTAATTTTTCTTTCTACCGGGATTCCGGCTCCCGGCGGACCAATTATTTCCGCAACCACTCCCGCAGGGCCGTTTCCACGGCCTCGCGCTTCGTGATTCCTTTTTCTGCGGCGCGAATAGAGAGCTGCCGCCAGAGATCCGAATCAACCCACATGTTCAGATGGAAGACGCCGGTAAGGTGGCCGAAGCGCTTCCGCACCATCTCAAACAGATCCTCCCGACACTTCAGCGTGTTCATCAGGTCCTCGTACGAATCGAACACCTGCCCACCGTCCTCCCCGTCTTCGCCGCCCATTAGGCTTTTTCTGTTTTTAATACGAATTCAGCCACATTCTTAAAGCATCAAGCAAACCAAGAAATCAAAAGCCGGAGCCCCGAGACTCGCGATCCATATTCTGGTGAATCTGGAAGCCCAAAATGCACATTTTTAGTACCCCCTGACTTTTTTCCTGTTATTTCCTTTTCTCCATGTTTTGAAACGTGCTTTTCACCATGTTTTTCACCATATTTTTATACCGAAAAACAGCTTTTTGATGTCTTTTTACAGCTTTTTGCAGAAAATGAAAAACCCCGCAAAGCCTTTGTTTGCAGGGTTTTTCAAGGTTTCTGGTGGTGGGCGAAGCAGGATTTGAACCTACGACCCCCTGCTTGTAAGGCAGGTGCTCTCCCACTGAGCTATTCGCCCAAAAAAAATGGTGACCCCTAGGGGATTTGAACCCCTGCTGCCAGCTTGAAAGGCTGGTGTCCTCACCGATTAGACGAAGGGGCCATGCCTGGTGGGCCCACCAGGGCTCGAACCTGGGACCAACCGGTTATGAGCCGGCCGCTCTTCCAACTGAGCTATGGGCCCTTCCATTAAGCATTTTTGCAACATCTTTTATCGAGTCCAATGAGGAGTTTAGCATAACCCAAGGCCTGCTGTCAAGGACTTTCGGCTGCAAACCAGGAATGCCGCAGATGCCTATTTTACTATAGCCAGCTCCCTTTATGTAGGAGCGGTGCAATTTAACTCCTCTATCTGTTTAAAAAGTTGATCACATCCGCCACCGTCTCGCTGGGGATTTCCTCCATGGGGATGTGACCGGCTCCTTCGTAGATGATCAGCTCGCTCTTCGGCATGGCTTCATGAAACAGGTAAGCATGCTCCACCGGGATCCAGCTGTCCATGTCTCCCCATATGATCAGGGCCGGAGCCTCGATGGAAGCCAGGGCCGCCTTGACGTCGGAAAAGCTGGAAAAGGTGGCGGTGCCTCCGAAAGATGTGAGAACATCCCGATTCCCTTCCCGCCTCAGAAGGCGATAATACCTGGTGATTGTATCCGGGTCAAGCCTTTTCGTGTCGCCGTAAACCTGCTTTACAAACACCGCCACCAGGTAACGGGGCGTACAGTAGCGCACCAGGGGTTTCAACACGGGGGAGCCGGCCAGCTTAAAAAGAGACAGCTTGTCATCGTCAGAGATAAAGCCGGACGCATTAAGCAGGACAATCTTGTCAACCCGCTCCGGATACCGGGCGGCAAAAGCCCAGGTGATTCCGCCGCCCAAAGAATTGCCGGCCATGGAGACGCGCTCAATGCCGATGGCATCCAAAAACTTAGACATGAACTCAACGTAATAGTCGATACCCTGCTGCGCCTCCGTTCCCGGACCGGTGAGGCCAAAGGAGGGCAAATCCAGGCGGATAACCCGGCGTTCACGCTTCAACTCCTCCGCCCAGCCATCCCACGTGTGCAGAGAAGAAAGCACGCCGTGAACCAGGACCACCGGTTCTCCGGAGCCCTCGTCCCGGTAGTGCACATTCATGCCGTCAATTTGGACAAAGCGGGATGTCTCTGCGGCATATTCATCCATCAACTTCTCCACGGGGATATCGGGGCGAAAATGGACAGCCAAAAGCAGTACCAGGCCCGCCAGCAAAATAAATAATACTTTTAAAAACGTCATGGTGCGCCTTTTTTTCATTCTGACAATCCCTCCGGTGATTTTCAGAAAAGTGAGACTATATTTTGTTTCGCCGTCACCCACTCTTCTCCTGCCGGCTTGAGCCCGGTCAGGAGATCCTTCGCTTCGCTCAGCATTCCTGTAATGCTTTAAATGCGGCTTGACCATAAAAAGACCTCCTGGTACAAAGGTGTTAGGACAAACCCAAAATACCGGAGGTCGATAAAAATGGATAAACGTACCAAAAATCTGATCCGGATCCGT
>JAKPEE010000057.1 GCA_029552125.1 Bacillota bacterium
CCTGTTTCGTAAAGCCGGCCTGCGGCCGGTGGCGATAACGATAACTGGGGGAAACACGGTTACTGTCGGTGGTGGAGGCTACCACGTGCCAAAGCGGGATTTGGTTTCCACCTTGCAGGTGCTGTTTCAATCCGGCAGGCTTAAGGTGGCTGGCGACCTGAAGCTGGCCCCGGTGCTGGTGGAAGAACTGCTAAACTTCAAGGTAAAAATTAACGTCAAGACGGCCCATGACAGTTATGAAGCCTGGCGGGAAGGAATACATGATGACCTTGTTTTAGCGGTGGCCCTGGCCTGCTGGTATGCGGAGAGGCGGCAGAAAACAACCCCTGTCCCGAAGCCTGCAGGTTGGTGAAGTGTGTAGAAACTATGTACGGCCTGAAAGAAGCCTGTTTTTAGCGGCATTTTTGAGCGGCCTCTTGATAGCGTGTCAAGTAAAGCTGTTAATCCTGGCTTTGTTCGTCCCCTTTTAAAAGGCGGTTTAATTCACTTTCGGAGATACGCCAGAAGTGGCCTATCTTAACCGCCTTGAGGCGGCCTTCCCGTATCCAGCGGTAAACGGTACTCATGTCTATCTTAAGTTTTTGAGCTACTTCTTGAGGTGTAAGCAGTTCTTCCATGTTAAATCCCCCTTTGCTAACTATTATAGTATAATGAGCATTAAAACGCAATTGTAACTAAATATGCGCTTGACAAGCATTGCACTACAATATATACTAATATATACTAATACTAACTAAAATATATTAATGCAAAAGGAGGCTAAACCAATGCGTCAAATTGTGGATGGCAAGTTGTATGACACGGAGAAGGCCCGGCTTGTGGCCAGTGACCACTACTGGGACGGGCACAACTGGGACAGGCACGGGAGGAACGTCTACCTGTACAAGACGGTTAAGGGGAGATTCTTCCTCTACCGTACCACCAGGTGGCAGGGCGAGCGGGACTATATAGAGCCCGTCACGAAGGAGGAGGCTAAATACTGGTACGAGCAACTACCGGAGCATGAAATGGAGTACGAGGAGGTCTTTGGCGAGGCGCCGGAAGAAGCATGAAGCATAGAGCGAAGGAGGCAGGCTGATATGGCTAAAAGGCGCGGTAGCGGCGAGGGGTGCATAACGAAACGCAAAGACGGCCGCTGGCAGGGCAGTATCTTGATTGGCTATGACCTGGAGACCGGCAGGCCGAAGCGGAAATACTTTTACGGCAGGACCCGTAAAGAGGTGCAAGAAAAAATCAATGAGGTGGCCCTGAAGGTGCAGGCCGGGACCTACCGGGAACCGTCAAAACTGACCGTTGCTGAATGGTTTACTACC
>JAKPEE010000080.1 GCA_029552125.1 Bacillota bacterium
CATTCATAATGAATACAGCGTTCCTGCGGTACGGAGACTTTAGGCTGTAGAACAAGTCCATGATCTCGTCAAGGGTAATGGCTGTCGCGCTCGCCGCGGTTACTCCTATCTCGCCACCGGGAGAGCGCCGAAGACATCACCCAGGAGGCGTTCATCAGGGCTTTCCAGAACATCGATCGCCTGCGGGAGAAGGATAAATTTGGCCCCTGGCTGGCGGCTATTGCCACCAACCTGGCCCGCAACCATTTGAAGCGCGAGAAGCGCCTCTGCTATTATGACAAACCCATTGAACCGGCGGCCGGCTCCGCGGCGGCGGCCTTCTGCAGCACCGAGGAGCGGCTCATTCGCGAAGAGGAGATTGCCCGGGTCCGCGCGGCGCTGCGCACCCTCTCGCCCGAGCAGTACCAGGTGGTCATCTTGCAGTACTACTACAATCTCAAGCTTGACGAAATTGCGCGGCTCCTTAATATCAGCCCCGGCACCGTAAAGTCGCGCCTCTTCCGGGCCCGCGACAGGCTCTCCCGGGCGCTGGAAACAGAAGAGGATCTTGTTTGTCAAGCAGATGAGGGAGGCGGTGCAGAATAATGCAGGCCAGGAGAACTGACCGCAGCCTTGACCATATCATCGGGGAAGCGCTGCAGCGCGAGCTGGAAAGCGTGCCTGTTCCCCCGGCGGCGCCGCTCTGGGCGCGCATCCGGGCGGGCCTGGCCCGCGCCGGGAAAAAGCGCGCTGCTTTCCCCTGGCGGCAGATGGCCGGCGCGGCCGCCCTCGTGCTTGTTTTTGCCGGCGTCGGCCTTGCTCTCAGCCGCTCCGGCATGTTCAGCTCATCGCCTCTCTTTTACGGGGAGAACGTGAACCAGGACTGTGTCAAAGGAGATGTTGCCGAAAAGCCCTCCAGTATGGAGCGAGGGGCCGCGCCTCCGCTCGCCCTGCCGGGCGGTTTTGCGCTGGAAGAAGAGGGAGCGCAGGATCTAATCCAGGCGGGGGAGGGCTGGACTGCCGCTCTTTACCGCAGGGGCGAGGAGAAGCTGCTCTGGATAAGCTGCGACGCCCCTGTGCTGGATTTGCGGGAGTTTGTGCTCCAGGCTGGCCGCATGCTCGGTGCGGGAACGGAGATTGCCGGGGAGAGGACAACGGTTTTACAGGAGGGCCGCCTGGAATTCACTGCCGGCGGCCGTCCCGGCATTGCCTGGAGGGAGGGAGAGGGCACCCGGGCCCTGCTGGTCCTGAGCGGCAGCCCCGATTTGCAGGCGCTGCAGGCCCAGCTTTTGCCTCCCCCGTAGGAAAATTATACCGGGCAAGAAATTAAAAAAGCCCTTGCCAATTTTATAAAAAGAAGGTATACTCTCTTTCAGGAACCGATAAAGCTGTAACATTCTAAAATAAAGGAGGAATAAAGAATGAACCGTTTTTATAAGTTCAAGCTGCCGTTCATAATGACAGCGATGGCCCTGCTGCTCTGCTTGCTTTGCGGCGTGGCAACTGCTGAAGAGCCGAAAACCTGGTACGTGGATGCGAATCTTGGGAGTGACACAGAGGGTTTAGGTTCTCAGGAGTCTCCTTATCAGACGATCCAGAAAGCTATTGCGGTAGCTAGTGACGGTGACATTATATTTGTAAAAGCGGGCACCTATGCAATCCCGAGCACAATCCAAATTAACAAGGCACTTACCTTGCGAGGACCAAACCATGACAAGAACCCTACCCAAGGTGGACAGCGGGAAGCTGAAGCTGTCTTAGATGGAGGCAGCACCAACCGCTTTCTAAGGATCCGAGCGAGTAATGTGACCATAGAGGGCTTTACGATTACCAGCAGTGGAAAAACAGCCATTTGGCAAAACGGGGCTGATGCGGTAGACGGTCTTGTTATTCGAAATAATATATTTGACGGCAATTCGGAAGCGTTTGCTACATCTGTTGCCGCAGCGGGCAACCCCAACACGCTGAATAATTTACACTTTGTAAACAACCTGATAGTTAATAATACATCCCGGTCGTTTTCCCACTATACCGGTGTAATGGGAACGAATTTCACAATCGAGGGCAATGAGATTCGCGAGTCCCTTTGTGGATTTCACCTTGGAAATGTGGACGGTGTAACAATTGCCAATAATCACATAACGCTTGGCGATAATTATTGGGCTATTCTACTGGCCGGTACAACTTGTGATAACGTAGTGATCGCTGATAACATTCTTGATGGCCAGAATACCGCGGGTGTAGGCATCTCAGTGTGGTATGAAAAAGTAGACCTGGGCAAGGTCACCGTTGAAAATAATACAATCAAAAATTTTAAGAAGGCAGGAATCAATATCCGCCAGAATGAGGGCGATGTGGTTGATGCGAGTCAGTGGACGGTAACCCGTAACACCATCATGAACAATGATATTGGCATACTGCACGAAGGTACGGGTACCCTTAATGCTGCTAATAACTGGTGGGGCCATGCCACCGGCCCAACTTCTGAGCGCAATCCCGGAGGTCAGGGAGATGCCGTTGAAGGCGATGTCAACTTTCTGCCATGGTATGTTGACGAGGCTATGACTCAGCTCAGTACCACCGAGATAGATTGCGTTGATTCTGGTGACACGGAGCTTGAATTTGTAAACTCCGGAGTTACCATGGAGATTGAAACAGATGAGAAGGAAGGCTATGTTTCTGTTACTCGCTACAGCTATGACGACAGAAGTGCTCCTGAAGGCATGATCCCGGCGGGGATTTACCTGCGCATAGAGCGCAGCGATAACCTGGCCGGTGCTCCGGTGCGGATGGAAATTTCATACGATCCGGATGAGCTGACCGAGGGGGTCGCGGAAGACGACCTCAGGCTCTACCGCTACAACCCGGAAAAGGAGCAGTGGGAGCTTATTACCAGCCAGGGCATCGACAAGGATAAGAAGATCCTCTGGGCCAAACTGGACGAATTCAGCGAGTTCGGTATCTTTGCTGCTGCTCCCGAAGAGCCTGTAGTCGAGGAGCCGGAAGAAGAAGAGCCTGGCGGGGATACGCCGCGCACTTCCGGCGGACTGCTATATTCCTTCCTCCTGGGCCTCTTCCTGGTCCTGGCCGGCTTCCTCCTTATCCGGAAAGAGGGAGTGCAGGGTAGATAAAGCAGTTTTCGCCTGAGCATTTCTTTGCCGGCACATCATCCAGGCTGGGGAAATTGCTGATGCCCCCAGCCTTTTTAATCCTCTTCGGATTTGTATCAACCGTTTGACCATGGTCAGAGGATGGTGATCCAGCCATAAAATGGTTCTATGTAAGAGAGCACCCGAGTCTGATCTTTTACACTAATAAATGCTACATTTGCATTATTTTGTTTATAATGGTAGGAGTTGCAAAACTTATGTAGAATACATAGTTATGGTTAGATTAAAATATGTAGGTTTTAGCATAAGATTCTGTTAAAAGTGTAATTCAGGAGGCGGTAGCACTTATTATTTAAGATAAGACACAAGTAGATGTTTTTTAACTGATGCAAAAAGTTTCTTAAGAATAAATGACCGAAGAATGATTACGATCAGTATGCCATTTAAGAAACTAACCTGCAATTTTACTCCCTTGACACCTCCCCTACCTTAATAGCTGATAACGGTACTTACGGTGCAGTCTACAGCAGTAGTACGTTACTGGCGGCCCAAAGCGGATGCCAGCTTGCTCTCTGCCCGCCGCGAATTGGAACTTCTAAAAAACCGATCGTTGATAAAACCATTTACTGGCAACCTACTTCATGGAGCTGCCACTGTTTGACGAAGAGATCTCCCTATTCCAGGTGAACTACGTTGTGCAGTGAATGACTTGTATCGACGGGAGATCCTGACTTGTCTTACACTAAACCCTGAACCTTTGGGGAGAGGTGACCCTGTTTGAGTATCGAACTCCGGCCCGTCATGGCCGTCAGCCTCTTCTATATCACCGGCATCGCCCTGGGGCGGCTCTGGCTGGAGGCGCCGCCCTGGGCTGTTCTGCTGTCCGGGCTGCTGCTGGCTGCCGTGCTTTGGGCCCTCTGGAAGAGAGGCCTGGCTTTGTTTGCCGCCTTGCTACTTTTAGCCGCGGCGCCGCACAAGCAGGCAGCGCCATACGCCGTTAGTATCTATGCAACAAAGCTGCTTGTTTTCCTCTATAAACCAGCGATCGACACATAGATCGGCAATGAAGTTCTCATAGTCAATCTTGGAAAGCCCGATGGTTTTCACAACCGCAAAGGGCTTTTCCTCCTTATGCGGATGCGGTTTTCTCAAATCCTCAATCGTAAACGGACGCCGCACAAAGAAGGCGGTGCTGTAAAAATCATTCATCTCCATCCGCCGCCTTTGCTCTGCCTTTCCGGTACGCCCCGTTGCCGGACAGCCTTGAAAGCAATATCCTGCGCTCGGTCCTGAACTCATCCCCGATAAACCCCAGCCGGAGGAGGAAACAGCGGAAGGCATACTTTTCATTGTCCGCCGGTTTTTCGGCAGCCAGCACGCGCTTCTGTGCTTTTGCCTGTTCTGCCATTTGCTTTGCCAGCGTGATATACGCCTGCACCTCGTCGGCATTTAAGGTAGCATTCCAAAAAGGAAATGCGATTTCGCCATTTTCAGCTGAAACTTCTATGTCACAGTCAGCCGACAGCGCTTTCTTGAGCAGCGTTTCCTTGCTTGCCAGCATATTTTTAAGGTTTTCAAGATTCGCCTCGCCAAAGCCGTGTAAAGCAAGCGCAACCGTCATATTCCCCTCCGCTGACAGCCCGGCGATATTCAGCGCATCGATCACCGGCCGGACGCTTTTGATTTCGTCAAGGCAGGTTTCCGGCGAATGAACCACGCCGTCCCTGTCAACCGTCCAGCTGCCAGCGGGGCTCCCGTCGTCTGCTTCGTAGGCAAAGCCCGGCGCTCCGACATAACGCGCCTGGCCTCCGAGGGCCTCGGCGATTATTGCGGCAATGACTTTTCTCTCCTGACCGACAACCTTCTGTGAAAAGCGGAAACTGTTATTCCTCATTCCGTACACCTCCCTCCGGAAAAGCTGAACCATTTCTAATTCCCATAAAAAAATCCCACCTTTCTTTTTTGGTGGGGTACATTAACGCTCTGTTTTGAAGGGAAAGCAAGGCCATTTTCAAGCGATCTGTGTTTCTTTGTAAGGAATTTTCTCATCCCCGCGCAGCAGGAATGCGGCGTTATCCCCGAACTGGGAAACATAGCGCTTTGCAATCACATCGCAGTACTTCGGGTCAAGCTCCATCATAAAGCAGACCCGCCCGGTCTGCTCAGCGGCAATCATCGTCGTACCGGATCCGCCAAACAAGTCAAGTGTCAAATCTCCGGTATGGGAACTGTTGAGCATAGCCTTGGCCACAAGCGAAACAGGCTTCATGGTAGGGTGTTCCTCCGACACTTTCGGGCGGGGCATCTCCCAGACATCCGACTGCTTGCGGTCTTTAAGCGGGCAAAGGCGCGTCCCTTCCAGCCAGCCGTACCAGATCGGCTCGTACTGGGTATGATAGTCCTTGCGGGACAATACCAGGCTGTCCTTTTTCCATATAATCGTGCTTGACCAGTGGTACCCCGCCTCCCGCAGGGCGTTCATAACGTTGCCCCATTCCTGCGCGGACATCACCACATAGGTCATGCACCCGGCCTCCGAAACCTCCCTCATGCAATTAAAAGCGCGCAATAAAAAAGCGCCGAATTCCTCGGTGCTCATCCTGTCGTTTAAGATTTGCCTGGGCTTCCAGCTCGGATGCCGGGCGTCAGAGCCGTAATCCACATTCCAGGGCGGGTCGGTAAACACAAACCTCGCCTTTTGGCCGTCCATCAGCCTTTGCACATCTGAAAGCAAGGCGCTGTCCCCGCACATCAAACGGTGCCTGCCAAGCATCCATATATCGCCCCTTTGGGTAACCGGCGTTTTGATTTCCGCCGCCGCCTTTTCCGCATCGAAATTGTCCTCTTTGACATTGGCGGCAGTTTTGTCGCGGAACAGTTCGTCGATCTCCGCAGCGTCAAAACCGGTAAGGGAGACGTCAAAGCCGCTGTTGTCTATGTCTTTGATCAAATCCATTAAAAGCTCTGTATCCCATTGGGCAAGCTCATTCAATTTATTATCCACTATGACATAAGCATCGGCTTTAGCTCCTTCCAAAGGAAGCCTCACTGCCGGAACCTCTTGAATTCCCATTCTTGCCGCGGCTTTGCACCTTGCATGGCCGGCCAGAATCATATTGTCGCTGCTGATCAGCACCGGATTTGTAAACCCAAATTCTCTAATGGAAGCCTCCAGTTTTATTAACAAATCCTCCGGATGCTTCCGGGGATTCTTAGGATGAGGCTTTAAATCCGCTATTTTCATCATTAACAGTTCCATTCTCATCCCTCCAGCCTGACCGCTTTTTCGTTCGCATACTCTTGCCACCTTTTAACCGCCAAATCGCAATATACAGGCGATAGCTCCATCGCATAGCATTTGCGCCCGGTCTGCTCAGCCGCGATGATAGTGGTGCCGCTGCCGGAGAACGGTTCCAGCACAATTCCGCCCTTGTCGCTGTGCATTTTGATGCAGCGCCATGGAAGCTCCACAGGGAACATGGCCGGATGTTCCTTGTTTGCCCTGACAGTCATCATCTCCCAAATGCCCGCATATCCCCACTTCTTTCGCTCCTCCTTGGTCAGCCGCTTCACGAATTTATAACTGTGCCCGGCAAAGGCCGAAAGCCACACATACTCCTGATCGTTGTATTCCTCAGCCTCGCCGTTTTTGCTGAAGGCGGAAATATACTCATACTGCTGCACCGGTTTATTGGAAACGAGGTGATATGGGCCTACGCCAAAGTTCTGTCCTTGCTTCTTCCAGATGCGGATCCATATGGGGCGGTAGCCGTTGTCCAAGAACATATTCACGCTGTATACGCTGGTCGGTTCGATGAACTGGGAGCCGGTCGCGTAGAGGTCGCCCAGGTTCCAGCAAACAATATCCGCATGCCTGCACAGATTTCTGATAACCGGGCGCACGGTTTCAAACCACGGCTCGATTCCGGCCTTCTCATATTCTTTGCCCACGCCGTAAGGCGGGGAGGTAACTGCCATCTGCGCGTGACCCCCGTCCATGAGCTTTGCGAAGTCGGCCTCGCTGCCGGAGTCGCCGCACATCAAACGATGATTCCCAAGAAGCCAGATATCGCCCCGCTTCGTTACTGGCTCTCGCTGCACGATTTCCTCATGCGCTTTATCTGTGTCAAAGCTGTCCTGCACTGCTTCTTTGGAATACCATCGGTTAAGCAGTTCGTCAATTTCAGGAGCGTCAAAT
>JAKPEE010000119.1 GCA_029552125.1 Bacillota bacterium
CCGCCTGGCTTCCCTGGTGAAAATGACCAGGGACGGCCTCCAGGCGCGGGAACTGTTGAATGAGCGGGACGGGGAGAGCCTGAACAGGATGGAGAAGCTGATCCTGGACTTAAAAACTATTTCCGAGAAAGAGCTGACCAACACCCCTCTAACCGACGAGGAATATGATTTAATCCGCTCCTACGGCGGCCAGCTGGAGCACTTCTGGCTGGAGGCCATGCGGGATGAGGGTATCGATCACCGCTCCGCCATTTATGACCGGCCGGCTGCGCTGGTGGCGGATGTGGCCACCGATCCCAACGGCCGGGTGCTGGAAGAAGCCACCGGCAACATCTTTGAAATTTATGCTGTTGTGCCGGTGGACGGTAAACTAAGGATTGCCGTGGGCGGGGTCTATTCTTACTACGAGTTTCCCTGGCCCATAAATGACCGGCTGACCGATTCCAGGTGGCATAAAATGCTCAACGACGGGCAGGTTCCGCCCTTGCCCCAATGGACTGACGCCTTTATTGCCCAGTAAACTCAATGAAGAAGATAAAACCTAAATTAAAGAGAAATCAATAGGGAGTTAAAATGCAACTGTAATGTAACCAAGATGAAACTGGTATAAAGCTGGCATGAAGCTTACTACCGTGCCGTTGAAGCGGCACCAGGGAAGGATTGAAACTGCAAGCAATTTCGGGAATATGAAGCTAAAAAAAACTTTGCTGTTTACCATAATAACTGTAATTATTCTTGGCAGCCTGGGCTGCCTTTTCTTTAAAAATATTCAGCCGGGCACCCCTGGCGGCTCTTCAGCTGAAGAAAACTTCACGGCTTTTAAAGAGAAAAGGCTCCAGCTGCCGGTCAGGCAGGAGCCTGTCTGCCTGGTTGCCGTCGGGGATATCATGCTTTCCCGGGGTGTGGCCGGGGAAATCAAGAAACACGGGGGTGATCCCGGCCACCCCTTTGCAAAAATGAAAAGTTACCTGAAAAGCGGCGATATTGTTTTCGGCAACCTGGAAAACCCGGTTACGCCGGGCCGGGAAATCATGCTGCCGGAGAGGATTCTGCGCGCCGACCCGGGCGTGGCAGAGGCTTTGCGGGAAGCCGGTTTCACTATCCTTTCCCTGGCCAACAATCACCTGCCTGATTTCGGGACCCGGGGCATTCTGGACACCTTTCAATACCTGGAGCAGGCGGGTCTAAAGTATGCTGGGGCCGGAAGAACGGAAAGGGAGGCCTATACTGCGACTTATACCGAAGCAAAGGGGCTCAAGCTGGCCTTCCTGGCCTTTTGCGACCCTGTCCTGGTGCCTGAGGGCCTGGCGGGGGACGATCGTCCCGGTGTAGCCGGCTTTGACCAGGACAAAGTACAGGCCGCCG
>JAKPEE010000133.1 GCA_029552125.1 Bacillota bacterium
CCGGCAATCTTTTCACCCTCAGCCAGGATATAGTTCAGCATGGCCTGCTTCTTCTCGGCCTCGGAGAGTTGGGCTGCCGTTTTCCCAACTGTCCCCGCGTAATCCTTGTAAATTTCGTTCATGTTACGGGTCATACCGAAGGCAGAGAGCAGCTCCGGCCGCTGCTTTGCAATGGCCTCTGTCATCTGTTCCGCGGCCTGGGATGAATTCGTGCCGCTAATAACAGCCGCGTCCTGCGCCACCCTGGCAAGTTTGGCCGCATCAGCAACATCAAGCTGGGCCTGCATAAAGCGGGTAAGGATTTGAGACGCTTCTTGTTCCGCGATACCGAGTTCCATAACGGCTTTTCTCTGCTCATTCAGTGCTGCTATGGCGTAGCCGGACGACCGGGCTACAGACTGCATGGCAATGTCAAGTACTTCCGTCCTGGCCGCGGTGTTCACAAAATCCGTTATAGCGCCGCCGATGGTGCGAAAACCCTGGACAAGACCTATACCGATGCCAAAAGAAAAAGCGTTTTTAAAGATAGTGCCCAGGGTCAGCGCTCTTTTTTGGGTATAGCCCTCTAACTTGTTTAAGCCTTTTTCGTAATCTTTGCTGTCAAGCCCCATCCGGGCAAATACTTCACCGACTAGCATTTCTCGCCTCCCTCCCTCCACGGGCCACGCAAGCCTTTGACCTTAGCGTCTTTGATATGCTTGCTCCAGTCCTTCTTCTGTTCCGGCTCTTGGCTATCCTGTCCCCATAGATGCCGGATCGTTCTCTTCGCTTCCTTGCTCATGAAATCATCAGGACTGACCATTTTCGGTTTACGCTTGCTGAACATTCCGGCGAGGCGGCTAACCCCGTTCGTTATTACCGCCGCCAGGAAAGCCCAGTGATCCCGCTGGTCTCTATATCGTTCGATTGTGACCTGCCTGCCAAGCTCCTGCAATATCGCCGCCAGCTCGCCGGGCCTAAGTGCCCGCATATCGTCAATTGTCCAGCCGAATTCGCGGGCCAAAAGCACAATTACTTCTGCGGTAAGCCAGCCTGAATCAAGCTCATAAGCGGTTTTATCAGCCGTTTCAGGCCGGTAAAATTTACGTCGATAAATACCTCGATCAACTGTTCTAACTCTGACATGTACGCATTTTTAACGTCGTCCTTGGTGATATCCGGGAAGATGATCGGCAGCTTCTTATAAAGCAGATCAAATCCCGCCTGCTCCAGAAGCTTGCCCAGGTCCACTTTTTGGATGTTGCCCTTCGATTCAGGAAAAAGATCGGCGATGATTTTCTCAAGTTCGCCAATCCGCTTTTCTTCTACTCGGATTTTCTTGCCGGCGAATTCTACGGTTTTATTTCTCATCACAATCCTCCTAAATCCTGACATACAGCGGTCCTGTCCCGGTAAAGTCAACCGTTTCCTGCACCAGCCCGTCGACGGGGCTTTCAATGCCATCACCGTTTATGATCGCAAAACCCTCCAGGCATTTCTGGCTGGGCCCTGCGTCTACAAACAGCTTCACGATAACAACCTGCCCCAACGAATCAAAGAACCTGGTATCACCCCAGTAGGCCTCCGCGCTACCGCTCCAGCCCTTCAACGTCCGCTTGAATTCCTTCCAGCCGCCGCTCTTAAAGGTGGTAGCGTCCGCGTCCTCGCCGTCAAGGTCAATGCTCCAGTTGAAGAAACCGCCAGCTTGGGCGAGAGTTAATGCTTTGCCGGAGACGGTGATAATATCCCCTTCGAGCAACGCCTCGTCAAACACTACGTAGCCGCCGGCATATTCTAACGCGAAGCCTTCCGTAACTTCTTCGCCGTTCACCTTGACCGTTATCGCCTCGTTAAGCGGCCAGTACCTGTGAGCCGGATCGGTTACCTGGTATCGCTTATATCCTGCGTCTGCGGTTGTGGCCGCATCTAAAAAAGGAACCGGAGGGATGCTGGTATCGCTTACATACACCCCTCCGACCATGCCTGTAATCGCCATTACTTTTCACGCTCCTTATTTACCGTTTACCACACTCCTTAATATCAGCCTTTAAGTCGGCAGCGTCAACGCGCCAGTGCCCTGAATGTCGCAGCTAAAGCTCGCCTTGTCATCATGCGGCACCTCAATGCTGGGCTTAACCAGCGCCGAGCCGGAAAATGTTACCGTATCGCTGACCTTAAACTCAAACCCCAGCGCCGTTCCGTTCAGCCAAGCGTTAAGGATTGCCTTCTGGCCGTTTGTGTCACCGGGCACGAAGTTGCCTTCAAAGCTGCCCGACCACTCTTTCAGCCCGGCTAAAAACTCTTTCCAGCCCTCCGAATCAAAGCTGGTAATGTCGATATCATCGGCGCCCAAATCAAGGCTGAAGTTCGCTATTTCAGCCACCTTGTTTGCTCCGATATAAACCTTTCCACCCTTGCCCGCAATTGCCACTGTCAATCACGCTCCTTAGCCTAAATTGAAAATCAACAAAATAAAATAAGGAACCTTATTTCAAGATTCCTTCATTACTTCAAAATTTAAAACCAACTCTACCCGGTTGCTTGCATCACGTTTCAACACTTCCGGACTGCCCCGCGCTTTAATGAGCAGGTACCGGGTACCACTCAACTGCGTTTCATGTAACCCGTGAAGCAACTTCATGATTTCCCCGATCTTTGTTCGCGCCGCCGCATAGCTCTTGTTGCGCACCCGCACCTGCAACCCCGGGTATTCGCCGTTCCAGTGCAGGTCGGGGGGGCTGCCGGCATACTCAAAAAGAGCTATGCAATTATCCGGCTGGTCTGGCATTAAGCCTAAAAAAATGTCGGTTCCTACTGTCCCGACATTCTGCGTGGCTAAATATGCGCCTATTTCACTTAACACACCGGCATCACCTCATTTC
>JAKPEE010000014.1 GCA_029552125.1 Bacillota bacterium
TATTTACCAGGTATGCAGCTATGTGCTGGGTGCAAGGTTTGGCAGTGATGCTGCAAAGCGGTATGAGTTGGAGGGCCAGAAAATCAGGATATTTGACAAGGATGACAATGTCGTCTTAGAGGGCGGTATTGGAGAACTTCAAGCTAAGCTGCGGAAGGTTAAATGGCCTAACTATCCTTGGAGTTGATGAAATGCCCAGAAAATGCACTATTTGCGAGCACGAAAAAGTTGAAGAAATAAACCGGCTGCTGCTTGAAGGCGTTCCGTTACGAAACATAGCGAAACAGTATTCCGTTTCGGCAGCCAGCTTGCACAGGCACAAAGAGGGCCACTTGCCGTCGAAGCTGGTAAAGGCCCAGGAAGCCCGGGAAGCAGCCAAGGCTGACAGCTTACTTGACCAGGTGACCGAACTGCGAGACAAGGCCCTTGCTATCCTTGCCAAAGCAGAAAAGGCCGGCGAACTGCGGACGGCCCTGCAGGGAGTGCGGGAGGCAAAAGGATGCCTGGAACTGCTGGCCCGGCTGCAGGGAGAGCTGCAGGGAAGGACTACCGTTAATATCTTGATTAATCCCCAGTGGCTGAGCCTGCGAGCGGTGATACTCCAGGCCCTGGATGGATACCCTGAAGCCCGATTAGCGGTTGCTCAGGCATTACAGGAGGCTGAAGGTAATGTTAGCAGCTAACCTTGCACAGGCCCTGGACCCGGTGCTATTCGCAAAAGAAGCATTAGGCTTTACCCCTGACCCCTGGCAGGAGCAGGCGTTAAGGTGGGGCGGGAAGCGGCTTCTATTGAACTGTAGCAGGCAAAGCGGCAAATCTACTACGGCGGCAATTCTGGCACTGCATAAAGCTTTATTTTACCCTGCTTCCTTGGTGCTGCTTGTCTCCCCTTCTCTGCGGCAGTCTTCGGAGTTATTCCGTAAAGTGCAGGATTTCTTGAAGGCGTTGCCGGCAGAGCAGCAACCCGAACTGGTAGAGGATAACAAACTATCCCTGACCATGAAGAATAAAAGCAGGATTGTTTCCCTGCCCGGCAGCGAAGGGACAATAAGAGGCTTTAGCGGCGCTTCCCTGATTGTCGAGGACGAAGCGGCCAGGGTGCCGGATGAACTTTACTTTGCGGTGCGGCCAATGCTGGCCGTATCTGGCGGCAGGTTAATCTTAATGTCAACCCCTTTCGGCAAACGAGGCCATTTTTTCAAGGAGTGGACGGAAGGCGGCGACACATGGGAGCGGATAATGATAACAGCCCATGACTGCCCCAGGATAAGCCCGGAATTTCTGGAGGAAGAGCGACAGGCCCTTGGCGAATGGTGGTTTAAGCAGGAGTACCTTTGTGAGTTTGTGGAGACCGAAGACCAAGTTTTCACCTATGACCAGGTTATGATGGCGCTAAGCGATGAGGTTAGACCACTTTTTTTTGAACAGTAGGGAAAATATCGTCCATATCGTCCATATCGTCCAAAACCACATTTATGCTGGGTTTTTATCTGGACGATAAACTTTGCGGTATCGTCCAGATATCGTCCAGTATCGTCCAGTATCGTCCAGATATCGTCCAAATATCGTCTAATGAGGAGGCAATGACAGTGTATAACTTTTATATCGGCCTTGACTTAGGCCAGGCACAGGATTATACGGCCTTAACAATTATTGAGCGTAAACATTTTAACTATAGTTTACCCAGAGAGCAATATCACGTTAGACACTTGGAGCGGCCAAAACTGGGAACCCCCTACCCGGCTATTGTTGAGCAGGTCCAGGAACTGATGCAGTCTAACCAGCTATTGAATCAGACGGCCCTGGTGGTGGACGCTACCGGCGTTGGCCGGCCCGTGGTGGACCTGTTTCGTAAAGCCGGCCTACGGCCTGTGGCAATAACGATAACCGGGGGGAACGTGGTTACTACCGGTGGCGGTGGCTACCACGTGCCAAAGCGTGACCTGGTAACGACCCTGCAGGTATTGCTTCAATCCGGCAGGTTGAAAGTGGCAAGCGACCTTAAACTTGCCAAGGTATTGGTTGATGAAATGCTTAATTTTAAGGTAAAAATCAACGTCAAGACGGCCCATGACAGT
>JAKPEE010000031.1 GCA_029552125.1 Bacillota bacterium
TTCTCTTTTTAATCTGGGTTTTGGGAAACCGCTTCGCCGGGAGTAAAAGGAAAGATGCTCAGCCCGGCGCAGATCTATAGCTGGGTTGAAAGCAAAGTGGAATGGAAAAAATTACTTCTATCATTCTGAGCCCAGCGATAATCTCAGCGATAACCATTAGGAATTGAATGCCAGCAAGGTGCTGATAATAACCTCTTTCCAGCGTCATTGCAATGATAACGCCTTTATTAATAAAGGCAGCGCTTTTTGTCATGCTGAACCCCTGCCTCTTTTCACCTAACTGCCTGCTGCCGCCGCCGCAATATGGATATGGGACTGAAATGGCAGGTTCAGGCCCATATCCGGCGAATTATTTTCTATATGTATTAAATAAAATTCTTAAAGGAGCGGATGACGAATATGAAGCGGAAAGGACTGGGGGGAGTCCTCCTGGCAATATGGTTAATCGCCACGGGACTTTTGCCCTATCTAACTTTGACCATCCCTTACCGGAACACAATCATGTCCGTACTGGCGGTTGCGGCCGGCATATTAATTCTCGTTGAGCGGTAAATTCGCCGGGTAATACAGCCGGGGCAATATGATTAAAATAGAAATGCCGGGTGATATGTTGAGGAGAAGCTCATCTGTGCATATAACTGCCATATGGATAGCTCTTGGGGCGGCGGCCCTGGTATACATGATACTTGTTCTCGCCGGGATGCTGGCCTATTCTCCCGGGGACGACCCGGGAGGGCGTTATTTCAGCGAACATTTTCTTAGCCGCGCCGCGGCCTACCAGCGGGCCGGGTTGACCGTCTCCCTGCTGCGTCAGGCGATTTCCCTGCTTTTTCTCGCCGCCGCTGCCTTCGCTGCGCTGCGCCATTTTCAAACTGCACCGCAGCCGCCCCTGGCGACTGCGGCAGGCTACATCTTTGCCTTTTTACTCTTGATGCAGCTGCTGAACCTGCCTTTCGACTTTTACCGCGGTTATACCATTGAGCACCGCTTCGGCCTTTCCGCCCAGACGGTGGCCGGCTGGTTTGCCGATTACGGCAAGGGTGCCCTCATCAGCTTGCTTCTATCCACCGCCGCCCTGGCCGGGCTCTATTTCCTGATTACCCGCCGGCCGGAACAGTGGTGGCTGCCGGCCTGGGCTGTTTTTACGCTTTTTCTTGTAATCAGCAGCTACCTCTTCCCGCTGCTCATCGATCCTCTTTTCTATCGTTTTAAACCCCTGCATGATGAGGAGATGCAGCAGCAGATCCTCGACATGGCCGGGCGGGCGGGCATTGAGGTGGAGTATGTGCTCGTTGCCGATGCCAGCCGCCGCACCCATAAGGCCAATGCATACTTTAGCGGGCTCGGCGGAAGCAAGCGGATCGTGATTTACGATAC
>JAKPEE010000033.1 GCA_029552125.1 Bacillota bacterium
GCTGTATAATCTTATCTGACATGGTACGTAACCTCCTTTGGTTGGTATTTTGTGTGCTAACTTAATTCTACCAAACGGTTACGTCCATGTCATTTTTATTGGACTTCTATGAATTTGCGAAAAATATTATACTTTATCTGATTTTGCTATACCATCTCTAAGACTTCTGATTGAGGTAAAATACGCATATAACAAGAATGATTTCAAGAAGATAGAACAGGAAATAATGATTGATTCAATAGCGTATTTATCAAATACGAAGGCATATGACCGGATTCTCCTCTTCATATATGATGAATCTTCTAGCGTACAAGAGCATGAGATTACAAGAAAGGATCTGATCAAGCGTGATGAAATCGAGGATGTAATTATAGTCTCGAAACCATCACAGATTGTTAAAGAGAGTGCATCGTGAACGCCACCCTATAGGCCATACTTGTTTGCTAACAATTTGCTAACAAAAAACTAAAAATAGGATAGATCTAATTGAGACAAATTGAGACGACAATACGGAAAAACCCAGACGTATCAAGCCTTTCAGGCATTTGCTAAACTTCGATGAGACGGGTTAAAACGGTCATCGTAGAACTCAAAATCGTGCGGGCTCGTCCCATGTGGGTTCAACTCCCACCTTCGGCACCATTTATTCTAAAGGCTTCCCGGGTTTTGGGAAGCCTTTCCATATACTCAATCAATCAATTTGGTGCCACACATTCTACCCTTTTAAATATTGACCTATCAGTTCTGCTGCTTCCTTACCAAGGCTATCATTAACATGAGGTAAGGGTAAAATAATGCCCGCCTCTTAGGAGGTGAGCATTATTTTACGTTCACATGATTTTTATCTTAAAAAGCCTTTGTGGTTTTGATCAAAGCCGGATTTATAGAATTATGCATTCCACTTTCTCGTTAATCACCAGGAGATCCGGACTGTGACCTTTCTCGATTATCAAATTTTAGCTCTTCGATCGTTTGCCCTGGTCGATGGTAATCGTTATACGTAGCCTTAATAATTTGTTTAGCTAATAGGAGGCCAGAAAATTCCTAAAATAACAAAACTTCGGGGATAAGCTCTCGTGTTACCAACAAAAAAATACGAATCTCTTTCCTTTCCGAACATTTTATGTAGATATTTATCCCGAATTTTCTTTTCAATAGTATGTATATTGTCTCCATGCTGTTTTTTTAGATTACGATATAGTTGTGCAATTTCCCAGTCAATAATTTCAGAAGCCCCCGGGGTACGGGGGCTTTCTATTTTATGTGACCTAAAAAGCCAACCATTAGCTAACTAAATTGAAGCCGGCCGGTAAAGCCTACTTCTTTACGTTGATTAATCGCTGAAACTATTTTTTCATTACCGTAGCCTGGCCGTCTATCACCATAGTCCCATCTTGATTGAACACCTGGGTCGTCAAAATGGCAATGTTTTTTTCGGCCCGCAATTCAGCAACTGTCACCCGCGCGCGGAGGGTATCGCCGATGAACACGGGAGCGGTAAATTTAAGGGTTTGTCCTAGGTAAATAGTGTTTCTCCCGGGCAGGATAGTGCCGATCACCGCCGAGATCAAGCTTGCCGAAAGCATGCCGTGTACAATTCGCCGTTTAAAACGAGTTGTCTTCGCAAATTCCTCGTCTACATGAATAGGGTTAAAATCCATGCTGATACCGGCAAAACCATAAACATCGGCTTCAGAGATTGTTTTGGTCAATTCAGCGCTGTCACCAACCTTAAGTTCGTGAAAAGGGATATCTTGTGCCATTGTCTGCCTCCTCTCGATTTTAATATTTTGTATTAACAATTAAGGAGGTTTCTTTCGGGTTTACCTGAGTATTTGCCCGGCGATGACAATCTTTTGAATCTCGTTGGTTCCCTCGTAGATTTCAGTGATCTTGGCATCCCGCATCAGTCTTTCAACTCCATTTTCACGGATATATCCGTAACCGCCGAAGATCTGAACCGCATTTGTTGATTGCTTCATCGCCACTGAAGAAGCATAATATTTGGCCATCGCGGCTTCTTTGGTAATCCTTTCCCCCTGATCTTTCAACCAGGCGGCATGATAGGTTAACATTCTCGCCGCCTGGATCTCCGTGGCCATCTCTGCCAGCATCATCTGAATCGCCTGGAAACTGGCAATAGGCTTGCCAAACTGGACCCGCTCCTTGGCATATTCCAGCGCCCGGTCGTAGGCGCATTTGGCAATGCCGAGGGCCTGCGCTGCAATGGCCACTCTTCCGCCGTCCAGGGAATGCAGGGCAATCTTAAAGCCTTCCCCCGGTTTCCCCAGCAGATTCTCTTTCGGCACACGGCAATCTTCAAAGGTAAGCGCAGCGGTTTTGGAAGCCCTGATGCCCATTTTATCTTCCTGCTTGCCGATAATAAAACCGGGCGTGGACGTCTCCACGATAAAGGCACTGATGCCCTTTGTTCCCTTGCTTTTATCGGTCATGGCCATGACAATGCAAAGATCGGCCAACCCGGAGTTAGAAATAAATATTTTGGATCCGTTGAGAACCCAGCAATCTTCTTCTTCCACGGCAACCGTTTCCAAACCGCCGGCGTCTGAACCGGCGTTAGGCTCGGTTAGCGCGAAGGAGCCGATCATCTCGCCGCTGGCCAGCCGGGGTAGATACTTCTTTTTCTGCTCCTCTGTGCCCCAGTTTAGAATCGGCTCCGTACCCAGGGAGGTATGCGTCTCCACGGTCACCCCGGTTGAGGCACAAGCCCGGCTCAGCTCCTCAATGGCAATAATGTAACTCAAAAAACTGCCGCCTTCCCCGCCATACTCTTCGGGAATGGGAATACCGAGAAAACCCATGCGGGCCATCTTCTGAATCAATTCCAGGGGAATCTCTCCATTACGGTCCATCTCAATAGCCCGGGGAGCAACCTCTTTTTGAGCAAACTCGCGCACCGATTCGCGAATCATTAATTGTTCTTCAGTAAGATTAAAATCCATGCTGCCATCTTCCTCTCATAATCTTTAGCTCATAATCTTTAGCGTCATTGGGCCGGCCGCCAATTGCAGGAAGCGGGCTGTTCGCTGATCATGCCGGCTGCCATTTCCCCAGCCCGCTTCCGCAAATCTGGGCCTCTCAAATTCAAGGCCAGCAAACTGTCTTGTTCTTTTTTTTGATTCCCTACGAAGCAATCAGGGCCCGGCCTTCTTCGAAAGCCTTCAGATTCTTCTCCAGCACTTTGGGAGAAATGATTTTTTTGAGCACTTCAATAAATTCATCGCGGTCAAAGAAGTCAGAGACGCTGCTTAACGCTCCCAGGAGAACCACGTTGGTCATGATCGCTCCGCCCAGTTCGCGCGCCTTCTCCGCAGCATTAATGGCATAGCCATGGGAAGATACATCCTGCAGCGCAGCCATAATCTGCTCCAGATCGGGATACTGGTCCAGCCCCATGTTGCAGAGAACCGTGGGCACCTTCTCCACGTTAATAATATAGATGCCCTCAGGATTGAGTTTTTTGATATGCCGCAGCGCTTCCACCGGCTCAAAGCCCAGCAGGATATCGGCAGTTCCATCCGGGACAGTTGATGCATAGATTGGCCCGTCGGAGATCCGCAGGTGCGAAACAACTGAACCTCCCCGCTGGGCCGCACCGATAGTCTCAGTCCCGACAACATTAAATCCTTTTTTCATGGCATAATTGGCAATCGCCACCGAGGCCAGGAGGTTCCCCTGGCCGCCAACACCGCAGATAATTATATTTAAGTTCATACTGACAATGCTCCTCTCCGGCAAATATCGGCACAGAGGCCGCAGCTCACACAGTTGTTGAAGTCTACGTATACCTTTTTCTCACCGGCTACATAGTGAAGGGCCGGGCAGCCCAGATCATTCAGGCAAACTTTGCAGCCGTTGCACTTTTCAGGATCCATTTTTACAGGCCTGCGAGGGAATATTTCTTTCTCCCCCCTGCGGGAACTTAAAAGGAAACACGGCGCCCTGGAGATAACCAGGGATACGCCTTCTTCCTCCAACGCCTCGGTTACAGCCGCTTTTGTCTCTTCCATCAGGTAGGGATTGACCACCCGTGTCTTTATACCCAGCGCCTCCCCAATCTTTTCAGGAGAGATGGCTGTAGTCTGCTCGTTGTAAATGTTCGTGCCGCTGCCAGGGTGCGGCTGGAAACCGGTCATTGCCGTAGTAGAGTTATCGCAGAGAATTACCGTAATGTTGGAGCGGTTATTCACCGCGTTGACCAGCCCGAGCAAGCCGTTGTGGAAGAAGGTCGAATCTCCGATAATCGCCATTACCGGCCGATCAATTCCGGTTTTGGCTATGCCGGAGGCCATGGGAATGGATGAGCCCATGCAGAATATAGTTGACTGCAGCTCTATGGGAGGAAAGCTCCCGGCATCATAGCAGCCGATATCACCTGTCACTACAGCTTTCTTTTTACGCGCAACCTGTTTCAGCGCGCTCAGCAGGCCGCGGTGCGGGCAGCCGACACACTGCGTTCTGGTACGGACGGGAGCGCTGATCTGGGGCGCGGATACCGCGGTTTTGCCCCCTTCGACCAGGCCCTGCTTCCGCAGCGCTTCGATGACCGTTTCCGGCGTCAGCTCCCCTTCCGCGGGAAGGTAGTCTTCGCGACCCAGTATCTTAACCGCCAGCCCTTCTTCGTAGCAGATCTGCTTGAGCATCCGCTCGACTACCGGTTCAACCTCTTCAAAAACGATCGCCACATCAAGATCGCGGAGAAAAGAAATCACTTTCTTCCGCGGTAGAGGAAGGGTGCCCAATTTCAATACCGGGAATTTACGGTTTAGAAGGGCCTCCGCTTCTTTAATGCAGGTGTAGCCGATCCCGCATCCAACCAGCCCGGTGCGCCCCTCTCCTTCTTCAACACTGTTGAATCTGCTTTCTTCGGCGTAACGCGTAAATTCAGCCTGCTTCTCGTTGAGCAGGCGGTGCCGCCACATCGGCCGCATCAAGCCTCCCGCTTTGGGCTCGCTGACAGCGCTCATGACAAAGCGTGAACGGTCGCTCTGGAAATCCGGTGTTTGCACCAGATCTTCCTTGGCACCGTCTTCGATAATGGCGCGGGAATGGCAGATCCGCATTACCGGGCGCAGGACATAACATGAACCGGTTTTTTCTGACAGGGCAAAGGCCTCTTTGATCATGTCCTTGGCCTCTGCCGGGGTAGCCGGGTCAAAGAGAGGCAGGTGCCCATACGTATGAATCAGGATCCTGGTGTCTTCTTCATTTTGTGAAGAATTGGCGCCGGGGTCGTCGGCGGAGACCAGGACCATACCTCCCCGCACTCCGGTAAAGTTGAGATGCATGATAAAGTCGGTCGCAAAGTTTGTCCCGTTATGCTTCATTACTGCCATTGAGCGCATGTTGCATAACGAAGCGCCCATAGCCATCTCCAGGGCAACCTTCTCATTTGCGGACCATTCCACGTAAACTTGCTCCCCCGGAAGGCAGTAATCCACTATTTCGGTCGCCGGCGTGCCGGGATATCCCGTGACCACCTTCACCCCGGCCTCCAGGGCACCCTTGGCCATGGCCTCGTTTCCCATAATGTACTGTTTCATCGTTAACTCCTTTCCTCTAGCCGTTAGTTTTATAGAGTGAAATTTGGTTTTATTGTTCATGAAAAATTTTTAAAGCGCGTGAGAAGGGCACCCCAGTTCACTGGAGATCTTGCGTGCCGTGCCGGTAATAACCTGGCACAGTTCGGGTAACTTCTCATCGTTAAAATACGAAGATAGCCCGCTGACGCTGATCGCCGCCAAAACATTCCCTATATGCCCTTTTATGGGTGCCGCAACACAGCGCAAGCCTACTTTTATTTCTTCATCATCGATGGCATATCCCTTGCTCCTTACTTCCGATAAAGCACGGAGCAAATCATCCTTGTTCACAATCGTCTTTTCAGTAAACCGCGGTAATCCTTTTTTTTGGATAATTGCCTCTACTTCCTCTTTGCTCATGAAAGCCAGCAAGACCTTTCCGACTGCTGTACAGTGCAACGGCAGTCTAAAGCCTACGCTGGAGGGTTGCGTAATAAAAGCGCCGGGTTTTTCAATTTTATTGAGATATAGCGCCTCGCCGTTATCGTGAACAACCAGGTGGACCGACTGGCCGGTAAGATTCACCAGATCATCCATAAATGGACGGCTGACATTGTAGAAATCTAACCCGCTAACGGCGCGGCTGCCCAGCTCAAAGATCCCGACACCCAGGCGGTAGAGACCGCTTTCTTCTTCCCGGCGGACCCAGTTCAACTCCTCCAGCGTCTCAAGAATGCGATAGACGGTGCTTTTATGCAAGCCCGTTTCACTGGCCAGGCTGACAAGAGACTTTTTCGGCTCCATTGCAGTGAAGCAATTTAATATTTCAGCAGCTCTCATTAAAACCCTGATTGAATAATCCGGTTTCACTCTTTCCTCCATACTGTTCGACTTGTTTTACTCTGCAATATATCCGTTAACTTTTTGTCAGATGTGACTTCGCAATCACCTTCTGTTTTTCCTGCAAAATTAAATTACTTTAAAAGGGATCAATTCCAGCCAATCTCCTGGCCAGCTTTTTCTTCTGCTCCAGATCGGCCTGCCTGGCAATGACCACCCGCTGCGCCTGGGGCGAACCGGCGCCATGCATCGATTCGGTAAGATAGGCCGCCGCTGCCGGACCGAGAGTCAAGTTCTCCACCAGTCTCAGCATCTTCAGGCGGCAGGAGGTGTCCAATCCGGCGATCCCCTGGTAATATTTTTTCATCAGCGGGCCAATTTCCGGATGTTCCAGGTCCGCCAGGGACGGCAAGGTGGCGATCAATCCACCGGCAATATCTTCGGCCAGCCTGGCGATCTCGTAAGGAAAGCGGGTTACGTTAAGCTTGCAGACATTGGCCAGCAGCAGGTCGATTAAGAAAGTCCCCGAAGCGGTGGCGCGACCCTGGGCGGAGCAGGCGATGCCGCAGCAGAAAAGCGTCTCATTGAGGTGGATCATCTCCACCAGCTTATCCTTAATGTGGGAGGCTTTTTCCACGCCCTGATATTCGGCCAGCGCCGCCGCCGCCCCGATGAGAACGTCACCGACTCCGGCCTTGCAGCCGCCGTAGCTCTGGCGGTGATACCCGGCAAAGCGCTCCACCAGGCGGCCGGAGTAGTGGTACTCTCTACACATAAACACCCTTTCCCAGGGGACAAAGAGATCGTCAAAAACAATAAGGCATTCCTGGCCTCCGAAATAGAGGTTGCCGATGTCGGCCGGGTTAGGCTCCAGTTTACGGTTATCCGAAGGCTGTCTCCCCAGGATGTAGGTGATCCCCGGGGCATCGGCTTCCACGGCAAAAGATACCGCATAGTCGCGGTCTTCTTCTTTCATGGCCAGGGTGGGCATGACGATGATGTAATGCGAGTTGAGAGACCCGGTCTGGTGGCATTTCGCTCCCCGCACGATAATTCCTTCGCGGTTTTCACTGACCACCCGCAAGTAAAGATCCGGATCGGCCTGCTCATGGGGCCGCTTGCCCCGGTCCCCCTTGGGATCAGTCATCGCCCCATCGCACACTGCGTTTTCATCCTGGACCTGCTGCAGGAAACGGTTAAACCTTTGATGATAAGGCGTTCCCAGATCCCGCTCCATCTCAAAAGTGGTAATCTCCAGCGCATTCAGGGCATCCATGCCCACACAGCGCTGGAAGCAGGTTCCCGTGCGCTGCCCCAGCACGCGTTGCAGCTTCACTTTATTGATCAAATCATCCGTAGAGCGGTGAATATGGGTGAAGCGGTTTATCCTGCGCCCGCTTAAATGGGAACGGGCAAAGATCAGCTCTTCATGTTCAGGCTGTTGCTCCAGTTCATATGTCTGCGCTACTGCATTGGTGCTCAGACGGACCAGGGGGTGATTCTGGGGGTCTTCTACCAGTTCACCCCGTATATACACCTTCCGGCGTAATCTCTTTAAGCTGTCGAGATAGTCGCTGCCGGTCATAACAACATTCTCCCTCCGTTAATTTTATTTTGACTATTCAGTATGTTTCGATAAGGCTTTTTAAATCCCTCCTTAACTCTAACTCCTGGCCACAAAACTGCGCATCGGGCGCGGGTCAATTCCAGCGCCTCTTGTTTTGTGTAGTGAAATATCGTTTCACACATAAAGACAATTCGCCACAACATGCATTTTTCCTGCTTTCTGTGCCGCTTTTCTGTTCGCCGTAAATAATATTTCTTTGCACAAATTAAAACCGTTTCAGGCTCTCCATGTGGGTTCAACTCCCGCCTTCGGCACCACAAACCAGAAGCCCCATGAATACGGGGCATTCGCGGAAAAATTCGGCGGTTTCGATATACTGGGTTAAGACAAAGGATTTCTCAGGCTTTTTACCGAAACAATAAACATGGAAGACAACGTTCTTAGATCCAGGAACTGCAAGCCGATGGGCTTTTAAGGCACATTCATTGGAGCTTAAAATGTTTGGAGGTAATATGGTGAAGATATCCAGAGAGCAACATGTTAGCCATGGCCTGCTCGGATGTGCCCCCGGCACGATCGGGCGCTATGTGCTGCTGCCCGGAGACCCCGATCGCGTGCCGATGATCGCGGAACTGTTCGAAGATGCCAGGGAAGTCTCCCGCACCCGTGAATTCTGCGCCTACACCGGCACGCTGCATGGTGAGATGGTCTCAGCCGTTTCGACGGGCATGGGCGGGCCCTCTACGGCAATCACAGTGCAGGAGCTGGCGCATCTCGGCGCGCAGGTATTGATCCGCGTGGGCACCTCCGGCGCGATGCAAAAATTCATGGAGGCCACTGACCTGGTAATAACCTGGGGCGCGGTGCGCGATGAATACACCTCGCAGCAGTTCCTGCCGCTGTCCTATCCTGCAGTGGCAGACCTGGATGTGACCCTGGCCTTAGCCGCCGCCGCAGCCGAGCTGGGCTACCGGCATCACATCGGCATATCCCAGTCAAAGGACGCTTTTTACGCGGAGCACCAGCCGGAGCGTATGCCCGTTAAGCATAAGCTGGAGCAAAACTGGTTTGCCTGGCGCAAAGCGGGCGTGTTGTGCTCCGAGATGGAAGCTGCCGTCCTGTTTATTACTGCACCCATATTCGGTATAAAAGCGGGCGGGATCATGGTAGCCGGCCCTTCGAAGCAAAGCCTGCAAAACCTGCTTAAAACAGCCGTGCGCGCAATAGAGATCCTGATCGCTAAAGAGAAGGGCGGTGCGTCATGAGTATCGGTGAAAAGCTGACCAACAAGATGTTCAAATGGGCGGTGCTCTACCCCGGCTTCCGCAAGTTCATTAATTGGGTATATACTGACATGATGAAGATGCCGCAATACCACGTTGGCATGGCGCCGGGGCAGATTGGGCCATACGTGCTGCTGGTGGATGACCCGCAGGATGCGGAAAAAGCCGCGACCCTGCTTGACAACCCCCAGGCCATCGCCTGGCACCGTGAATACCGCACCTTTACCGGAACGCTGGATGGGGCGAAAGTCTCAGTCACCTCGGTGGGCATCGGCGGGCCCTCCGCCGCCATAGGCGTACACGAACTGGCGGCCATCGGCGCAAAGGCTTTCCTTTATCTCGGATGCGGGCTGGCTGCGGCCAGGGAAGTCAAACCCGGGGATATGCTGATCGCCAAGGGAGCCGTGCGCGACGAGGGCACCGGCCTGCAGTATGCACCGCTGGCCTTCCCGGCCATCGCCGACCTGCGGCTGGTGGACTGCCTGCGCCGCGCCTGCGTGGAAGGATCTCTGCCCTATCACGTCGGGCTGACCCGCTCCACTGACGCTTATTACAATATTGGCGCGGATCAGGCCGGCCATTTCCCCCACACCTTATGCAGCGACCTCAACACCGCGGCCATCTTTATCGCCGCCAGCGTGCTCGGCAAAAAAGCGGGCTCGCTGCTGCAGGCGGCAGAACGGCTGCAGCCGCTGACATTGGAGCATATCAAAGCAGGTATGGCTGCCTTGCAGCAGTTCATGGAAAATTGGCGGGAAAGCCAGTTTTGAGCCTGGCGGTGGCAAAAGCCTAAACAGCAAATGGTCAGGCTAGGAGAGAAGTTTCAGGTAGGGGATGACGGGATCGTTTTTGTAACTGCCGGAGCCGTCATATTCAATGCTGACCACCGGGATGCCGGTTACCGCTTCAATTTTTTTGGACATGGCCTGGGTGATCAGGGAGGGGCAGCAAAAGGCCGGGCTGGCCTGGACGAAGAGGGTTATGCGGGGATCGCCGGCCGCAAGGGCGCATGTCTTCAGCAAATTGTCCTTAGACTCTCCTGAATGCTCCATCCGCACCCCGTACCTGGCCAGCACCTTTGCCGGAGCCTGGGGCAGAGTCTCGCTTTGCACGGGAAAGAGGCGCGAAAAAAGGTGGTTGAATCTCTTCTCCACGGCGGGAATAATCTTCATTAAAACCTTCACCGCCGCGGCCTGGAAGTAATAACCTTCGTAGATCCACTTGCGAATATAGGCATCGGCCACAATCTTGTAATACTCGCTCTGCGGGGTGATGACCACCTCGCCGCCGTGAGCTTCGATTAATTTAATCAGGTCCTGGTTGATCACATCGTTGTAGCGGGTGTAAATATCGCCGAATAGAGCCACCCTGGGGCGTTCCCCGCCGCCGTTTCTCTTGATGGCGGCAAAGAGATCAACGGCCCTGGAAACACTCTCCACCAGGTCGCCCTTCGCCTCCATCGCCTGCGCGATAAGGTTAACCGCCTGCTCGGTGACCCGATCCGTTTCACCTTTGTTGAGCTCGTAAGGCCTGATGGCGCAGGCCGCTTTCCGCAACATTCCGCCCAGGTAATTGGCAAAATAAGCGTTTATTCCGGCAGGTATCGAGATGTCGAAAAAAGCGATGGTGCCCAGGTACACGGCAATCTTGTCCATGCCGTTTGCAGAGGCATGGAATATGTTTTTGATATAATTGGGGAACATGCAAAAGTTGCAGGCCAGTGTAGACTTGCACATCCACAGGGCTGTTTGCGTCGGATCGAGATCGTACTTTTGCACATACTCCATTACCTCCTGGGCGATAATGTTGAGCGGGATACACTGCCCCGTGTTGTGGCTCATGCTCTTGCGGATATACTCAGGCGTCTCTTCGAGCAGGCGCGCGTCAAGGCCCTGGGCGCGGAGATTGGCCACGAGGAGCCGGCCGGTCAGGCTGTCCCAGTTCGGCAAGAGCAGGGTTTTACCGCGCAATATTGATTTATCTTCGGTTATCCCGCTATTAATCTGTCTAAACGGCCGGGGCCGGGTACTACTTTTCGCTGATTGAAAATGGTTGGTAAAAGCCCTGATCGCCGCCTCGATCCTGGTTTCATAGCCGAGGCTGGAATCATGCTCATCGAGCTGCAGAATAAGGTACGGTTTCTCATGGTTATCCATGATCATTTTAAAGTATTCAATGGCAAATGAGTCGGGTGAACATTTAAAAGAGGTCACCAGGACCGGGTAAACCCCCTCCGTCCTGGCGGCATAGAGGGCGGTCTGAAGAATTCTCGAAGCGTATACCCATTGAAAGGCGTCAAACAGCGCGCGGTACGGCTGCAGTTCGGCGGGATCAATAGGCGGCAGATCGCTGCTGTAAAACACCTTGATGCCCAGCCGGGCGATAATCCCCGGGATATCGTTATTCATAGAGTCGGATAGGATTGTATAAGGCCTGCCCGCCAGGACAATATGAAAGCGGCCGCTTTGCGCTGCTTCCTTCCGGTAGAGGGCCTGCGCCGCCGCCTGTTGGGCTTCGAAAAACTGGGCCGCCGCCCGGTAGGCGGAGCTAACCTGGCGGTAGGTTAAAGAGGGGCGGACCTTCTGCAGGGCCCTGTAGAGCTGGCGCCTGCCGTAAAAGGTGCCCCGGATCGATTTCAACAGGGGAGAAAGCAGCTTTTCCTGGTCAATACCCGGCACCCTGGCCGCAAGAGAGGCTGCGAACTGGCTGTAGTAGCAGTACTGTTTTTTACCGATGCCCCTGGCCTTGTTTTCTTCCAGGTAATAGGGCATGAAGACAAAGTCTGCCCGGGCGGCCAGATATTCGATCTGCCCGTACATGGCGGCCATGGGAGCGCAGAACTCGGCCCCGGCCAGGCTCTTTCCTCTTTTTACCGCCTCCCGGCACTGTTCACCGGTGATGGTTTTAATGGATAGGAGATCAAAAAACTTTTTCCACAGGGGCAGCTCTTCGGCCATGTAGAGGGCCGCCGGCAGCCCCACGGTTACCCCGGGGAAGGCTTTTGCTGGCACACTAAAAATCTGCTTTCGATGGTAATCGATGAAATTGAACCTCTTCTCCCCGCTGTCTTTATACTGATGATCATGATCATCCCTGCCGCAGAGGAAGCCAAAGGCCACTCTTTCACCGTCAATGCTTACCACCCTGAGCTTGCAGTGATTGTTGCAGAGGGTGCAGACTTCGGCGGTAACGGGGATCTCTTTTCTGCATAAACCGGTTCCCCTGAACCTGGTGGCAGTAATGCCGCTCTCCAGCAGGCTGAGGGCGGCGCCGTAAGCGCCGGTCAGGTGGCAGTATTTCGAGACCTTGATCGGCTTTCCCAGCTTTTGTTCAAAGGCGGCAACCAGTGCCCTGTTCTTGGCCGTGGCCCCCTGGAACATAATTTTCGACCCGATCTTTTTCCCGGCGGCCACTTTCCAGAGGTAATTGTCGCGGACCGCATGGAGAACGGCGGCCAGCACTTCCCGCACCGAATAGCCTTCACTCAGAAGGTAATTAATATCGCGCTCCATGAACACGGTACAGCGATCGCTGGCCAGGGGCGAAGCGATCCCCTCCGCCAGGGCCGGGTAGTCTTGCAGCGAGCAGCCGAGCCGGGCGGCCTGCTCCTCGATAAAGCTGCCGGTGCCGGCGGCACAAACATTATTCATTAAGGAAAAGGTAACCTGCCCGTTTTTAAGCGTGGTAAACTTGGAATCCTGCCCCCCGATCTCAATGATGGTATCCACGGCCGGCTCAATCTCATAGGCGGCGCGGGCGTGGGCCGAGATCTCATCGAGCACCAGGTCGGCGCCGATGACCTTGCCGATAAACTTGCGGCCGGAACCGGTGGTCGCCGCCCCGGTAAATTCGAAAAGGGCGCCGCTGTCGGCGGCGGTTTTTTCCACCGCCTCGAAGATCCCCTTGACCGCGGTAATGGGCTTGCCGGAGGTGCGGGTGTAATAACCGGCGAGCACCTTCCGGCTATCCGTGTCCAGGAGCACAGCCTTGGTGCTGGTGGAGCCGATATCGATGCCCAGCGTGATGCGGTAGCACTCCTGGCTTTGCAGGGGCTCATAAATGTCAACTTCCACCGGCACGCAGGCTGAAAGGCGGGGCCTGTACTCGTAGCTTTGTTCCGCAGTAAAATCAGGGTATTCGCTTAAGCGCAGTTCAAGGGGCGGGTAACTGTAGCGCCGCGCGGCCTTTGGGGGCTCAACCAGGTTAAAACAAAATGCCCCGGTCTCCGCCTTCGCGTTAGCGCCGGCAGGCGCCTGAGCATGCTCGAGGGCGATGAGGGCGCTCCCCAGGGCCCCGTAAAGATGCGCCAGGGGGCCGGTATCTATTGCCAGGCCGAGAATAGACTGCAGGTGTTTGAGCACCGCCCCATTTCGCGACACTCCCCCGGCAAAAACCAGCGGCAGCTCCGGCTGCACATTGTTAAAAAGGGTATCGACAATATTGCGGGCCAGGCCGAGGGCCAGGGCGTCGCAGATCTGGGGGAGGGAGTAGCCTTCGTGCTGCGCGTGGATCAGGTCGGTCTTGGCGAAAACAGCGCAGCGCGATGCTATGGCCGGGATATCCGCCCGGTTTTGCAGGGCAGTGGTGCAGAATTCCTCGATGCCATTTAAGTTAAGCCTCCGGGCCTGCTGGTCAAGAAAGCTGCCGGTCCCCGCGGCACACGAGCTGTTGGCTTTATAGTTCCGGCAGGCCCCGTTTTGATCAAGCTGCACGAGGCTCGTTTTTTCGCCGCCGGCGATCAGCAGTGTGCGCATACCGGGATGAACAGCCAGGGCGCCCCTGACAAATGAAACGGTGTTGTCGGAAGCTATCGCACCCGGCAGCAGATCGGGGGTGGAGGAGGTCCGGGCTGCGCCGGCTAGCCCTTCGAGATTAAATGAAGTGATAATCTTTTTTAGAGTTTCCAGCGGCTTGCCGTGGTGAAAGCTGTAGCCGCTGTCCAGGATTTTGCCATTTTCATCAACCAGAACCGCCCCGGCCGCAATAGATCCGGTATCAATTCCGAGAAAACGTCTCACCTTTACGTCCCCGCCTGAAAAAACTCTTACCACAATTAGATTTCGTTTGGTAAAGCGGTATTTCCTGCGAACAACCGCGGGTTATAATGAAATCCTATACTGTATTCAGGAATCGCTAATTGCCTACCCTGGAGCGTTACTAGCAGGCACTAAATATTATCGAAAATATCTATCAAGGATGGCTCTGGAAAATTGTACAAAAAGCTTTAGACAAAGTCAAACGTTAATCTTTTGACACCTGAACCTACTAAAACCGTAACCCGCTAATTGGCCCGCTTAAATAAGCGGCGCAGGTTGTAGTATCCCCGGGCCAGGTAGACGGCAGGCTTGAAATAAAAGCGCTCCATCTCCCTGGCGGCTTCCTTTAAATGTTTGCGGATGGGCAGGCCCTGGGGGCAGTGTTTTTCACAATGGCCACATTGCCGGCATAGCGATGCGTAAGCCGGCGTACCCCCGTCCATGCCGCCAAGCATACCCAGGTAAGAGTTCCGGGGTGACTTAACCCCGTAAATATAGATATCGTTATAGTAGGCAAAGCAGGCAGGAATGTTTACCCCGGCCGGGCAGGGCATACAGTAGCCGCAACCGGTGCAGTTGACTTTCAGTTTTTCTGAAAAAAGATCCCTGGCCCGGCTGATAACCTGCAGCTCGCCGGCCGAAAGGGAGTTTGGATAAGCGCTGCCGGCAATGCGGATATTTTCCTCGATCTGGGCTTCTTCATTCATCCCCGATAAAGCAACCGCTACTTCGGGGTGGTTCCAGACCCAGCGCAGCGCCCATTCCGCCGGAGTCCTTTCAACTTCAGCCCGGTTAAACAACTCCCTGACCCGGGGCGGCACCTTGCTGGCCAGCAATCCCCCGCGCAGCGGCTCCATCACCACCACGCCGATGCCCTTGGCAGCGGCGTATTTTAGACCCTCTTTCCCGGCCTGGCTATGCTCATCCATGTAGTTGTATTGAATCAGGCAACAATCCCAGGAATAGTCGTCAATGATCTTCTTGAACTGGTACCTGTCCCCGTGGTAAGAAAAACCGATGTGGTTAATCTTTCCACTCCGCTGCGCTTGAAAAAGAAATTCTTCCACGCCCAGCCGTTTTAGCCTCTGCCAGCCTTCCAGGCTGTTGATCGCGTGCATCAGATAATAATCAATATGGTCGGTTTGCAGCCGCTTTAACTGGGTGTGGAGGATGGATTCCATCTCACCCCGGCTGTGAACCAGAAACAGGGGCAGCTTCGTGGCCAGGCGCACTTGATCGCGGTAGCCCTTGGCCAGAATCTTGCCCAGAATAGTTTCGCTGTGCGAATATATATACGCGGTGTCGAAATAGTTCACGCCCTGCTCGATGGCATAGATAACCTGCCTGGCAATCCGCGCCTCATCAAAGCGCCCTTCCTTCTTTGGAAAACGCATACAGCCGTAGCCTAATATGGAGACTTTGTCTCCGGTTTTTCCCATCTCGCGGTATAACACTGGCCCATCCTCCCATGGGGTCAGCCCTTGATGCTGCAGCAATAATACCATTACAGTCTCTGGGAAAACAATCTAAAACCTGTCCCTTGGCTCCCGCAAAGATTATATCAAATTTGCTGCGCCTCCATGCAGCCGCTTGAGCTGCCGCCTCCAACCCCTGTACTAAATGATCAGCGCCTTTCATGAGCGCTTTTCAAAGTAGATGGGGTTGGATAAAAGGGCCGGAAGGACCGGTATGCCGGGCAGGAAAAAACGCAGGACCGCCACCCGGGCGAACCCCGGCTCTTCCATGGTATAAACGATAAAGTATAATATTTTTCGCAAATTCATAGAAGTCCAATAAAAATGACATGGACGTAACCGTTTGGTAGAATTAAGTTAGCACACAAAATACCAACCAAAGGAGGTTACGTACCATGTCAGATAAGATTATACAGCTA
>JAKPEE010000042.1 GCA_029552125.1 Bacillota bacterium
GAAATCCCCAACCGCCGGGCTATCTCCCGTTGAGAAAGCCCTTCTACTGCATAGAGTCTTCTGATAAGCTGGTACTGATCCACTTTGATCATCTCCTTACCTCCTGTACACGAAGTGGTGGTACCTTCAATGTACAGGAACTTGATCAGAGTGGATCACTTTTACGTCAGCGCTTTCCCCAAAAATGGATCAGTTTTATATTAGCGTCTACAGTCAGACCGGAATACGCAAGCGCTTGTCGTATCGCGCAACACAGTAAAAAGAGAAAAAGTAATTACATCCCAAGTTACACTGAGAAGGGAATTCGTAAGTTCATATTTAAGTTGCTTGGGTGCATCCTGTAAAAGTAAGTCGAGTTCGGGGACTGGTACTGCGTTGCAATGCGCCAAATATGGGACACAGTCTTGTATATCCTGCATCTGGGGGCAGAAAAACATTTTTCTTGGAGAAGAACTTGGTAGATATCTGAGAAATAGGAGGGTATAGCTTTAAATGACCATATCAATTATTCTCATTATCTAACAAAATATGGTAGTATTTAATTTCATCTAGATGTTGTTTTCTTACTAACATTTCCGCCCGATCGCAATCTTTTTCTTTAATAGCATTTATTATCTCATCATGCTCCTTTATTGAGACTAGCATCTTTTCGGGGAAAAAAGTAAAAATAGATTTTGTCCAGATATACCCGTCCCAAAGGTTGAAGATCATATCATACAGCATTGGAAAGGGGCAGGATTTATATATTAATCTATGAAATTCCTTGTCAATAGCTGCATAATTTTCAGTATCCATTATTTTTTGCGATTCTTTCATGTTATTGTGCATTTCTATTAACTTGTTAATTATATCTTCATTTATATATGGAACAGCTGTAGCACAAGCGTAACCTTCAAGTAATGCACGTATTGATAAAACCTCAACTATTTTTTCTTTAGTGAAAGAGGAAACTGTAACCCCCTTATGAGGTTTGTATATTACTAAGCCAAGTGACGATAGTTTCTGTAAAGCTTCTCGTATAGGAATAGCAGACATGTTTAATTCTTTTGAGAGCGCACTAATATTTATGCTTTCACCTTGTGAAATTTTACCGCGTATTATTTGCTCTTTTAAATAGTTAAAAACAAACTCGGACTTTGTCTTATAATAATCACGCATGGCAAATCACCCATAAATCTTTTATAATTATTGTATTAAATATATTTTATCATAACAATATTATTTTCAAGTCTGTGTCAAGAGTTAGACTGGAACTGTTGAGAAAACCTGCCGGGCTATGTTATTAATAATCTCTTAACCGTTAAAGTAAAAGATTCCCCTTTTTTTTTACGGGGAAATTAAATAAAAAAAACCTATAATGAAAATATATTTATTTTAACTATATTTATTAAGAGAATTGACTACTGCCCTCATGTTTTCAACTTTAGTATCACCAGGTAGGGAATAATGAGAAAACGATAAAATAAAACCCTTACCCCCGTCAAACAATTCTATCATTTCTCTTACTTTTTCTTCTACATCCTGTGGAGTTCCTGTAACCATTAAAGATGCCGGTATACCACCCATCACACACTGGCGTCCTTTAAGCACTTCGGCTACCTTACTCCAGTTTGGCCTTTCAAAATGTGCTATTATTTTTCCATCAGGGATATCAAGTAAGGTTTCCAAATGAGGCGTATGATCTCCTTCGAATAATATCAAAGGAACCCTGCCTGATTTAATATCTGCAGTGATTAATTTTTTCATCATTGGCCAGTAATATTTATTATAAAATTTGCGATTTAAGAATGAATTAAGATGCAATGGATAAATAACTAATGGGGTTTGTATATCAAATTTCGCCATAATTTCAGGAGGCAAACTTGTGGCTTTTTCAATAAATTTCATTATATAAGGTAACATAGCCTCAGCTGCAGCTTCAATTTTTTCTGGATTTCTATGAAAATCTAATATCGCCTGATTGAAGTCTCTTACAAAATCGGCTATAAAATCATATGGATTATTAGCATTAACTGTAATAATTTGCGGGAAACCCAAAGCTCTAAGTTCTGTTCTTGTCATTTGCATTGCAGAATTAAAAATCATTAATTCTTTTCCCCATTTAATTAGTGCGCCATATGCCGTTCCCGAAGCAGTATTCTCTAAACTTCTATATGCTCGAGGAATAATCTTTTGGTTAATAAACTTTTTGGGGTTCGCTATAAACTCATCATATTCATCAAATTCTAAAAATTCCTTACCCACAAATTGCGGAACTGAATTCTGGTCCAGTTCTTGACCCGGCCATTTGGTAAACTTATCTTGCAGTATTCTGTGCATACCCCCCGTCAAAACAACTATAGAAGGTATTAAATCTTGATAATCATCACCCAATGTGATAGCTATGGTATTGTTTTGTCCGGGAGTACCGAAAGGCATATCTATATCAAAATCTTTCACTAATTTTATTTTAGAAAGGCCAAATTTACTAGGATCATTTGATAAATCGGCCGTGGTATAACCAGCATATTTGGCCTGAAAAGCATTAATGCCAAGTATAGTGCAAAATGGAACACGATCAGCCTTACCCAAATTAATTGTCTTCTCAATTCTTTCTTTTCTTTGATTTATAATTTTATTTATATCATTCTCTAACATTTTTTTCACCTGCCCATGCATTTATTTCTTTTAATCCAGTTGAAACGTTATTTGCCCATTTATCTGCTCCAACATATGAACTAATTACTTCATTCACTATGCCACCACCAATAATAATTTTAACTTTATCCCTTAGACCAGCAGCCTTTATAGCATCTACCGTTTTTTTCATCGGTCCAATAGCTTCAGTAATTAACCCGCTTAAACCTACAACCTCTGGTTTGTTAGTAATAATTGCTTCAACAAACTTTTCAGGACTAACATCGACACCAAGATCTATCACCTGATAGCCATTTGCTTCGAGAACATTTACTACAATATCTTTTCCGATGTAATGTATATCGCCTTTAACAGTACCAATTACTACAGTTCCTAAGGGGCTAATGTAACTCCTTTCGGCTTTCTTTTTTAAGCGGCTTATAATATCTGTTAACAGTTCGCTTGCCATTACCATTTCAGACAAAAAATAATCGCCTTTCTCGAAAAGTTCCCCTATTACAGTCATTCCATCCCTACAAGCTTCAATGATATCTGTTAATTCAACATTACTGGCGATCATTTTATTAATAGTGTCGGTTACCATTTGTTCATCAAGGTTGATAATAGCTTGGGTTAGCCTTTCTTTGCTAGACACCAAACATCCTCCCTTCTTTACTTCATGCTTGCCACAATGCTTTTCTCGCCACAATTACTGTCATCGACATATTAATTACAGCAATTATTTTGTGTTAAGTGTACTAAGGCAGCTAATAAATAGTATATTCTCCTCTGCCTAAATGACAAAAACTGTGCGTTTTTGATTATACACCATATCATTTCTCGGGCAAAGGCGTACGAGTGTTCAAAAAAATAAACATTTATCTATTAAGAAAGAATGTGTGCATGGTAATTTAAAAGTGACCAGATTTGAAGGTGGGTGGTAATGAAAAGTTAACCACCTCAAAACTCCCATCCTGTAAACTGGATATATGCAAAACATACAAGGGACCAGGAGGAAAGGATATGCTCGAAGTGGTCGATTTTGAGTATATCAAAAAAATATGGCCCCCAGGTTCTTATACACCTAGGGCCGAGTATCAACTAGACGCGGTGGTCTAGAAACCTGTTACAATGTCCGGGTGTCAACTTTCTGCGGCAAGGAGAGCCCGGGTGAAGGCAGAAGGGTCGAAGGGAGCGAGATCTTCCATTTTTTCACCGACGCCGATGTAGCGCACCGGGATATTCATGGTTTCGCGCACGGCAACGACGATGCCGCCGCGGGCGGTGCCGTCCAGCTTGGTCAGGACCACGCCGGTCACGGGGACGGCCTCATTAAAGCGGGCCGCCTGGGCGATGCCGTTTTGCCCCGTGGTGGCGTCCAGTACCAGCAAGACCTGGTGTGGTGCCCCGGGATGGAGGCGGCCGATGACGCGGTGAATTTTTTTAAGCTCTTCCATCAAGTTGACTTTGGTGTGTAGCCTTCCGGCAGTATCGCCGATGACCACATCAACCTGGCGGGCGCGGGCGGCATTGATGGCGTCGTAGAAAACGGCTGAAGGATCTGAACCTGGCTGCTGCCGGATCAGATCCACCCCGGCCCTGTCAGCCCAGACCTGCAACTGGTCGATGGCCGCGGCACGGAAAGTATCTCCGGCCACCAGGAGCACCTTCCGGCCCTGCTCCCGGTAAAGCCGGGCCAGCTTGGCGGCAGTAGTGGTCTTGCCGGAGCCGTTGACACCCACCAGAAGAATTACCAGGGGGGGCTCAATGGGCGCAGGCTCCTCTTCCGGGGCAGTAAGAATTTCGGTCAACTTTTGCAACAGCAACTCCCGCACCGCTTCCCTTTCTTTAAGCCTGTTCCGGGCAGCATCTTGGCGCAACTGCTCCACCAGCTTCAGGCTGGTCTCTACCCCCACATCGCCGGCGATAAGTGCCTCTTCCAGCTCCTGGTAAAATGCTTCATTTAATTCTCCCTCTTTGAAAAGAAAATCGAGGCGGCGGGCAAAACCTTGGCGGCTGCGGGCCAGCCCCGCCTTGAATCGTTCCAGTAGTGACATCGCTTAATCTCCTTATCCTGCTTTTTCTTCCAGCTTCAGTGAAACCAGCCGGGACACCCCGGATTCGGGCATCGTTACCCCGTAAAGCACTCCCGCCTCCTCCATGCTTCTTTTACGGTGAGTGATCAGGATAAACTGGGCTTCCGCCGAAGCCCGCTTCAAGTAGGAGGTAAACCGGGCCAGGTTCACATCATCCAGGGCCGATTCAACTTCGTCCAGCAGGTAAAAAGGTGCAGGCTTATAGCGCAGTATGGCGAAAAGCAAAGCTACCGCGGTTAACACTTTTTCCCCTGTGGACATCAAAGTAATGTTTTGCAGCTTTTTGCCGGGAGGCTGGGCGATAATCTCAATGCCCGATTCGAGGACATTGCCCGGATCTGTCAGCTTCAAAATTACAGTACCGCCGTTGAACAGCTCGCTGAAAACCTGCTGCATATTCTGGGCGATAGCTTCGAAGGTACGGGTAAAATAGCGCTCCATCTGCTGGTCAATCTCCGCCAGGACCCGGCGCAGGGAAAGTTCTCCTTTCTTCAGGTCGTCCTGCTGTTTGTTTAAAAAGTCAATCCGGTTCTGCAGGCGCTCCAGCTCTTCGATGGCACCCAGGTTAACCTCGCCCAGGGCGTCCAGATCTTCTTGAAGCGACTGGACAAGAGTGGTGGCCGTTTCCGGGTCAAAATCCGGTTCCAGCACGGCCGGTTCACTGCCAGGGAATTTTTCTTCATAGCGCTGCTGTTGATAATTTACTTCCGCCTGCAGGCGTGCCTGTTCCAGGGCCAGATGGCGTTCCCTTTTCTCCAGGCGGCTTAGGCGGCTGCGCCAGCGTTTCTCCTGCTCTTCCAGTTCCGCCAGCCTGGAACGGGTTAAGCCGGCTTCTTTTTTCTGCTCATCCAGCCTGGCCATCAACAGGGCACTGTCCTGCTGCAGCTTTTCCAGGGCGGCGGCGGACCGGCGGCGAGATTCCCCGATAGCCTCAAGTTCACTGGCAAATTTTTTAATTTCTTGCGCCGCTTCCTCCTGTTCCCGCTTCAGCTTTTCCAGTTCTTCCCCTGTCCGGCGGCAACTGTCTTCCAGAACCCGCTCCTGTTCGCGGCAGCTATTTAGAGCTACCAGGGCTGCGGTCAAAGCGCTGTCCAGGTCTTTTTTTTCAGCGAGGCTGCGCTGGTAGAGCTCTCTTTTCCCTTCCAGTTCAGACTGGAGAAGCTGCATCTCCGCCCGGCAGGTGCCCCGCCGCTCCGCCAGGCCGGCCAGGCGCTGATTAATCTCCTTCTTTTCGGCATCTAGCTGCCGCAGCATTTCCTGCGCCCGCAACCGCCTCTCTTGAAGAAAGACCTCTTCTTTTTCCAGGTTTTGGCCGTCCCGGTCCAGCCTGGCCAGCTCTTCGGCAAGCCCGTCGCGCCTGGCTTTCAAGCTACGGCTTTGCTCCTCAGAGGCTTCAATTTGCCGCCTCAGGTCCGCTATTTCTTCTTCCCCGCCCGACCTCTTTTTATGCAGGGCCGCCTCTTTTTCTTTAAGCGCTTCAATCTCCCTGCGCCGCCCCAGGGGCTGGCCGGCGTTTCGCGCGGGCATGCTGCCGCCGCGAATGGCCCCGCCAGGATTAATGACATCTCCTTCCAGGGTGACAACGCGGCAACTGTACTTAATCAAGCGGGCGGTGCGGGTGGCGCAGTCCAGGTCCCGGCAGACGACGATATGGCCCAGAAGGTAATCCGTTACTTTTTGATAAGCCGGATCCGTCCGCACCAGATCCGCCGCCGTTCCTAAGACGCCTTCCTGTTCCCGCCAGCCGGGATAGCGGTCCAATCCGGAAGAAGGCGGGCGAATAGTGTCCAGGGGCAGAAATGTAGCCCAGCCGCGGTTGCCTTCCTTAAGGTAGCGGATAGCCTGCTTGGCCGCCTCTTCCGTGGCGGTAACAATATACTGCATCCCGCTGCCCAGGGCCGATTCAACGGCCCGAAGATAGAGTTCGTCCACCGAGAGCAGATCGGCCACGGGCCCGATGATACCCGGTAATTTTGCTCCGGCTTGCATCACTTCGCGGACGCCGCGGTAATACCCGCTCATTCCGGTTTCTTGCTCTTGCAGCAGTTGCAACCGGCTTTGCAGGCCGCGCAGCTCTTCCCGGAATTGCTGATCCCGGGCCAGCAGCGCAGTCAGTCGCTGCTGCAGGGCCTCCTGCCGCCTTTCTTCCCGGAAGTATGCCTCCCCGGCTTCCGTTAGTTTTTTCTGATGCTCCTCCCGGCGGGAGAGATAGTCTTTTTTCAGGCGCTGCTGCTCCTGCTCCATACTTTGCAGCCGGCCGTCTTCCTGTTGCAGCTCCGCTTGTTTCTGGTCGAGCCGCTCCAACTGGGCGACAAGCTCCTGATCCGCCGCTTCCGCCGCTTCCAGTTGGGCACGGGCCTGGAAAAGGCGCTGCTGTCTCTCTTCAACCTCGGCCAGGAGGGGGCTTTTTTCCAGCTCCGCAAGCTGTTGCCGCAGCCTGGCCACTGTTTCCTCTTCCCGGGCCGCTGCCTGCCGCTTCAGGATTAGTTCTTTATCCAGACTTTGCGCCTGCTCTTGCAGGCGTACTGTGGAGGCATTTAGCTGCTCCAGCCTGGCCTCGGTCCGTTCTTTTTGCTCTTTGAAGCGATTTTCCCGCTCCTGCAGGAGGCGCTGTTCACCTTCCTGCTGCTCGATTTCCCGGGCAATACGGCCCAGTTGCTGATCCAGTTGAGCACGCTGCTCCTGGAGCTTCTGTTCCGTTTCCCTGACCCGGTGCAACTGCTCCTCGTGCAAGCTTTCCTCTGCCGCTGCTTTCGCCAGTTGGTCCGTCACCGAAGAAAGCTGCTGATCCACCGCAGTCAATTCTTCCCGTGCTTTATTCAGCTTGAAGGTCAGCAACTTCTTTTCAGCGCTGTCCGCCTGCTCCTTCAGGGCCCGGTACTGCCTGGTTATCTCCGCCTGTTCCCGGAGCGGCTCCAGTTGGGTTTCCAGTTCAAAGACCAGGTCCTGCACCCGCACCAGGTTTTCCCTGGTTTCCTCAAGGCGGCGCCAGGCTTCCCGCTTGCGCAGTTTATACTTTAATATACCGGCCGCTTCTTCAAAAATTTCACGGCGATCTTCCGGCTTACTGCTGATAATCTCTTCCACGCGGCCCTGGCCAATGATGGAATAGATATCTTTGCCCACGCCGGTATCGAGAAAAAGCTCGGTAATATCTTTTAAACGGCAGGGGGACTTGTTCAGGAAATACTCGCTCTCCCCCGAGCGGTAAAGGCGCCGGGTTACTGTAACTTCATCGTAGTCCAGGTTTAAATGCTTTCCTGCCCCGGCAAAAGTGAGTGATACTTCGGCAAAATTAAGCGGTTTGCGCGTCTCGCTCCCTGAAAAGATAATCTCTTCCATGCGTGTGCCCCGCAGCACTTTAACGCTTTGCTCACCCAGGGCCCAGCGGACGGCATCTACCAGGTTGCTTTTGCCGCAGCCATTGGGGCCGATGATCGCGGCAATACCGGGACCGAATTCCATCTCTGTTTTATCGGCAAATGATTTAAAACCAAACAGTTCCATTCGTTTTAAGTACATTGCTTGTGCTCCCGTGATATGATCAGTAGCCAGTGGCCGGAACAGGATCCTAAACCAGCCAGCGCCCCCTCTCCCTGGCTCTCTTCCACAAGGGAAGAGGGAATTAGCCCGGGCTGAGAGCAAAACTTGCGTAACCCGGCGGGGCAGAGCATCTGCCCCGACCCCCTGGACGGGGAGGGTTGGAGTGGGGGATAGTAACAAGACTAAACAGTAGCAATAACCGCACTATCTTATGTACATACAAATAGCATAAACGTACCTGGCCCGGGCTGCCGATACTGTCTACTGTCTCCTGGAACCTGTCTACCGCCGCTTACCGCGCCTCCACCCTGAAACGAAGGGCTGTCCTCTTTGCTTCGCCTACAGGAATTTCGACAAAAGCCGGGATCATGATCAGGTCAATCCCGTTGGGAGCCACGTATCCCCGGCAAATAGCGATTGCTTTCACCGCCTGGTTTATGGCTCCCGCACCCACCGCCTGCAGCTCCACCGCGCCCTGAGAGCGTACCACCGCTGCCAGGGCCCCCGCCACCGCTTTTGGCTTAGAATTTGCTGATACTTTTAAAAGTTCCATCTGCCTGACCGATCCCCCTTCAATTACTGCGATTGGTGGTATTTTTTAAAGTGTCTAAAAAATAATTCTGGGCCGGGCTGTTCATTTCCTGCTCAGCTCCTGGCAGCTTCTGTGGATTGTAGCCTGCAGGTAGTTTTTTATGTCAACTTCATCCAGGCTTCCCTGGCCGCTGCCTGCTCCGCTTCCTTTTTGCTGCGGCCCTGGCCCCGCCCCACCGCGCTGCAGTCCAGCAGCACTTCCGCTTCAAAAGTTTTATTGTGATCGGGGCCGCTTTCGCTAACGATAGTATATTCGGGAGTAATGGCGTAGTGGGCCTGGGCATACTCCTGCAGCAGGGTTTTGTAATCCTGGCGCAGCACCCCTTCTTTCAGGTCTTGCAGGACCGGGCGGAACAGTTCCAGCACATAGCGCCGGCAGGATTCCAGGCCCAGGTCCAGATAGAGGGCGCCAATCAGCGCTTCCACGGTGTCGGCCAGCAAAGAGGGACGGCTTGCGCCGCCCCCCACTGCCTCGCCTTTACCCAGGCGCAAATAGCGGCCTAGCTCCAGGTTGTTAGCCAGCCGGGCCAGAGAGGCTTCACAGACCAGATCGGACCGCAGGCGGGTTAGCTTTCCCTCAGAAAAATGGGGGTAATGATGGAAAAGATAATCACTGATAATCAGTTCAAGAACCGCATCCCCCAAAAATTCCAGCCGCTCGTTGTGATCGCTGCTGTGGCCCCGTTCATGGGCAAAGGATGAATGGGTTAGCGCCTGCTCATATAGTTTCTGATTCTTAACCTGCCATCCGACAGAGTCAAAGAAACGCTGCAAATGCTCCGGCCGGTTCATGCACCCACCTTCTTTCCCGGGCTATCCCTGGTACCTTTTTACTACCAGGGTAGCATTGGTTCCTCCGAAACCGAATGAATTGGATATGGCCAGATCGATGCGATGCTCTCTGGGCTTGTTGGGAACATAATCCAGATCACAATCCGGGTCGGGATATTCATAATTAATGGTGGGATGAACCACCTGGTGTTGCATGGAGAGGATAGTGGCAATTAACTCTACCGCTCCGGCGGCGCCCAGCAAATGCCCGGTCATAGACTTGGTTGAGCTGATGGGGATGTTAAAGGCGTGTGCGCCAAAAAGTCTTTTTATGGCCGCGGTTTCAATCTTATCGTTATACTCGGTTGAAGTGCCGTGAGCGTTGATATAATCCACCTGGCCCGGCTCCACCGCGGCGCTTTGCAGCGCCTTTTTCATGCTCAAAAAAGCCCCGGTTCCTTCGGGATCGGGCGCGGTTAAATGATATGCGTCACCGGACATGCCGTATCCCACCACTTCACCGTAAATGCGCGCGCCCCGCTTTAGGGCATGTTCCAGAGACTCCAGAATAACCACCCCGGCGCCTTCCCCCATCACAAAGCCGTCTCGCTTAAGGTCAAACGGGCGGGAAGCACGCTTCGGCTCTTCATTTCGTGTCGACAGGGCCCGGGCTGCACAGAAACCGGCAAAGGCAAGGTGGCTGATCGCAGCCTCCGCGCCCCCGGCTACCATCACGGCGGCATCGCCGCGCCGGATGATCTGATAGGCGTCCCCAATGGCGTGAGAGGAGGTGGCACAGGCGGTCACCACCGCGGTATTGGGCCCCTTGAGCTTTAACAGAATGGAAATATAGCCGGAAGCCATATTGGCGATGAGCGCCGGAACCAGAAAGGGGCTGACCCGCCGGGGGCCTTTGGTCTTGAGCACTTCCAGTTGTTCTTCAATAGTGCGGATTCCACCAATACCGGATCCGACCAGCACCCCGGCATCTTCCCGCTCTCTGCCGTCCATTTCCAGGCCGGCATCCTGCCACGCCGACAGCGCCGCCGCTACCCCCAACTGGGTAAAGCGGTCTAGCTTTTTGGCCTCTCTTTTTTCAATGTATGCGGTTGGGTCGAAATCAGGGATCTCCCCGGCGATACGGCAGGGGTACTGGCTCACATCAATGCCGGTCACGTGATCAATACCGCACTTGCCGGCCACAAGGCTGTTCCAGAACTCATCCTTAGTCATGCCAATGGGAGAAATAACACCCAACCCGGTTATTACTACTCTGTGCACTTCCTCACCTCGGGTTTGGTTACAGCTTGGACTCTATGTAGTTGACGACATCGCCCACAGTTTTGATATTCTCGATTTCCTGGTCGGAGATTTCCAGGTCGAATTCTTCTTCCAGGGCCATTACCAGCTCGACGATATCGAGGGAGTCCGCATCGATTTCTTCAAAGGTCGTCTCTGCGGTCAGGCTGCTTTCATCTACATCCAGTTGTTCGGAAATGATTTTTTTGACCTTCTCCAAAATGTTCACCATCTGTCACCTCCTTTCAAGGGCCCATGCAAGGGTCCCATGCCTAAGCTTATGCAAAGATTTACATGGTAATACCGCCGTCCACGGCAATGACCTGCCCGGTGATATAGGTGCCTGCCGCGGCTAAAAAGAGAATCACTTCGGCCACCTCTTCCGGTTTGCCAAAGCGACCCAGGGAGATCCGCGACAGCATCTGCTCTTTCACCGGCTGGGGAAGGACCGCGGTCATAGCGGTTTCAATCACTCCCGGAGCAATGGCGTTTACCGTAATATTCCGTGAACCAAGCTCCCTGGCCAGGGCCCGGGTAAAAGCGATCACTCCGCCTTTGGCCGCGGCGTAATTGGCCTGCCCGCTATTGCCGTGAAGGCCGACGACGGAAGAAATATTAATGATCCGCCCCCCGCTCTTTTGTTTCAACAGGGGTTTGATCACCGCCCGGGTACAGTTGAAGGTTCCACTTAAATTGGTGTCGAGCACCTCCTGCCACTCTTGCGGTTTCATCCTGGCCAGCAAATTGTCCCGGGTGATGCCGGCATTATTAATTAGTATATCAATTCTCTTAAAGTGGTCAAGTGCGCATTGCACCATTTTTTCACAGGCCTTGTAATCAGTTACATCGGCCTGAACCAGCACCCCGCGGCCCCCAAAGCGTTCGATTTCGGCCAGGACTTCTCGTGCTTCTTCTTCGCTGCGGGCATAGTTTATAACCACCGCCGCCCCGGCCCGGGCCAGGGCCAGGGCCGCGGCCCTGCCGATGCCCCGGGAAGCTCCGGTGACAATGGCCGTTTTTCCATCCAGCCGATACCCGGTCATGATCGAACCACCCCTTTTAAATAGCGCTCCACCTCTTCCGGTGATTCAAGGCTATCCACCGCCACAGCCGACACAGCCGGATCAATGCGCTTCATCAGCTTGGCCAGGGTGTTCCCCGGGCCCACGTCAATGAAGGTATCAAAACCCTGCGCGCACAGGACCCGCATCGATTGTTCCCACAGGATGGAACTGCTGACTTGCTTGACCAGGTTTTCCTTGATCTTAAGGGGGTCAGCTTCAAAGGAAGCGGATACGTTAAAGATCACCGGAACCGCCGGTGCACGCAGCATAATTTTTTCCAGCTCCCGGGCCAGGAGCGGCTCCACCGGTTTGAGCAGGGCGCAGTGAAACGGAGCGCTTACTTTCAGTTCCGTCATCTTCTTGGCCCCCGCTACCCGGGCCAGGGAGAGGGCCCGTTTAACCGCCCTTTGCTGCCCGGATATAACCACCTGGCCGGGGCAATTGTAATTGGCCGGGCTTACCACCCCTTCAACTGCGGCGGCGCGGCAGACTGCTTCGACCTGCCTGCCGCTAAGGCCCATTATCGCGGCCATGGTGCCCTGCCCGGCCGGAACCGCCTCCTGCATAAAACGGCCTCTTTTCTGCACCAGGGGCAGAGCGTCTTCCAGGGTTAACGCGCCGGAAGCCACCAGGGCGCTGTATTCACCCAGGCTCAAACCGGCCATGCCATCAGCCCGGCAGCCCAGTGCCTCCAGGACCCGATAAACGGCAATACTGGCGGTCAATACTGCCGGCTGGGTATTTTCCGTTTTTTGCAGCTCCTCTTCGGGACCGTAAAATATGGTCTGCAACAGCTTTTCGCCCAAAACGGCAGCCGCCCGGTCAAAAACCTCGCGGGCTGCAGGATATGTATCATAGAAACTCCGGGCCATGCCCACATACTGGGCGCCCTGCCCGGGGAAAACAACCGCAATTTTGCTCATGCTGTCTCACCTCTAAGATGTGCCCAGGATTCCAGCTTGTTTCCCGGGCGCGGTAGATTGTGCTTTCTACCTGGCGCCCCCTCTCCCTAAGCCTCTCCCACGAGGGGAGAGGGAATCAGCCTGGACTTTTACACCAACCCTCGATACTCCTGTATCCTGTCACTTGCTTTCTTCTAAATTCTGGCTTCTGAATTCTGAATTCCCGGTTCAGGATAACTCAACAAGAATCCACAAACGATTGCTAACGATCAAACACCTTTTATCACCATCTCATCAGCATCCCGCCCCAGGTTAGCCCGGCTCCGAAGGCAACCGCCGCCAGCAGGTGTCCCCGTTTTAAGCGTCCCGCCGCCGCTTCTTCATGGAGCAATACCGGTATGGAGGCCGAGGACATGTTTCCGTAGCGGTCAATATGAACCGGCACTCTTTCCGGGGGCAGGTTCAAACGCTTGCGAGCCGATTCAATAATGCGTAAATTGGCCTGGTGCAGGAACAGGTAATCGAGCTGCGCCGCACTGACTCCACCCTGCTCCATCAGCCTGGCCAGGGTATCCGGCACCACACGCACGGCAAACTTGAACACTTCGTTGCCGTTCATGCGAATGAAATGCTGCCTATTCTTTATTGTTTCGGCGCTGGCCGGGCAGGCGCTGCCCCCCGCTGGAAGCGCTAGCAGCCCGGCGCCGGTGCCGTCCGCGCCCAGTTCAAAACAAAGCAACCCGCGATCTTCTTCCCGGACCGGCTGCAGCACCACCGCGCCGGCGCCGTCGCCGAAGAGGACGCAGGTTGCGCGGTCTTCCCAATCGGTAATCCTGCTCAATACTTCCGCGCCCACCACCAGGACGCGGCGGCAAGCGCCGCTTAAAATAAACTGGTAGCCCACGGAAAGCGCGTAGATAAACCCCGAGCAGCCGGCGGAAAGATCAAAAGCCGCAGCATGGTGAGCGCCTAATCGCGCCTGCAGCAGGCAGGCAGTGGAGGGAAACAGATGATCCGGCGTCACCGTGGCCACCAGGATCAGGTCCAGCTCCGCCCCTTTCAGGCCGGCGTTCTCAAGGGCCATAACCGCAGCCGCTTCGGCCAGGTCCAGGTTGGACCGGCCCTTTTCCAGGAGGCGGCGTTCCCGGATACCGGTTCTGGTAATAATCCATTCATCAGTGGTGTCAACCATTTTTTCCAGGTCTTGATTGGTCAGCCGCGTTTCCGGCAGGGCCGCCCCGGTGCCGGTTATGGCCACTTTTATAGCGGTCTTAATCAATTGCTGTTTCTTCCTTTCCCAGGCAGGCTGTTTCAGCCAGAGCTTCCTGGAATAGTTCCAGGACCCGGCCTTTGACAAACGGATAAGCCTGGCGTAATAATGCCTGTTCTATAGATCTGGCCCTGGAGGAGCCGTGGCACTTGATACAGAGCCCTTTCACCCCCACCAGGAGCGCCCCGCCATACTCGCTGTCATCCAGCTTTGCCCGCAGGCGCATTAGTGCAGGCTTAAGCAGTGCCGCTCCAAGGCGATAGCGGGCGGAAGCACCGCATTCCGCCTTGATCTGGCCTAGAATGCCCCGGGCCAGTCCTTCTGTGTTTTTAAGAACAATGTTTCCCACAAAACCGTCACAGACAATCACATCGGCAGCGCCGGTAAAAATGTCTGTGCCTTCAATATTGCCGCAAAAGCCGGGAATATATTCCTTTAGCAGGGTATAGGCTTTTTTAGCCTGGCTGTTTCCCTTCTGCGGCTCTGTTCCCACGTTAAGCAGGGCCACCCGGGGAGAGGGGCGGTTCAGGATTTTTTCAGTATAGATGCAGCCCATAAAGGCATACTGGACCAGTTGCCCCGGGCGGGCGTCCATATTGGCTCCCGCGTCTAAAAGCACAACCGGGTCACCGCCGAAGCCGGGCATAACCGCCAGCAAAGCGGGGCGGCTGATGCCGCTGAGGCGTCCCAGGAATAAAAGCCCGCCGGCCATGAGGGCGCCGGTATTGCCGGCGCTCAAAGCGGCGTCAGCTTCGCCTGAGCGCACCATCTGCAGGGCTGCAACCATGGAAGAGCCTTTTTTGCTGCGGATTGCCAGGCCGGGATTATCATTGTTGCCGATAATTTCCGGTGCGTGAACCAGGTGCAGCCGCTCCGCCGGGTATGAAAGGCCCTGCAGCTCTTTTTCCAGCATTTCCCTGCGTCCGACCAGGATAATATGCAGGTCGCTTCTCTGAGAGAGGGCCGCCGCTGCGCCCTGGACAATCGCCCCCGGAGCAAAATCCCCGCCCATGGCGTCCATAGCAATTCGTACCAATAGCGCCACTTCCTCTTAATTTTCTATACAACCCCATTATAGACAATGCGCCCCGATTTCATTAAGAAACGGGGCGCGGGTACAGTCGCGGGAATAAAATTAATTCACTTTGACAACTTCCTGGTTTTTATAATAACCGCAGCTTAAGCAAACCCGGTGAGGGGGCTTAAGTTCATGGCATTGCGGACAGGATACCAGTTGCGGCGCTGCCAGCTTCCAGTGGGTCCGCCTTTTATCCGATAAAGTATAATATTTTTCGCAAATTCATAGAAGTCCAATAAAAATGACATGGACGTAACCGTTTGGTAGAATTAAGTTAGCACACAAAATACCAACCAAAGGAGGTTACGTACCATGTCAGATAAGATTATACAG
>JAKPEE010000053.1 GCA_029552125.1 Bacillota bacterium
GTGGTTCTTCATAAAGGCTATCTATGATCAAATGGAAGTAATTATGTAGTTCCAGGCTGATCCCAAGCAATAGTCAAAGGTGGTTTTAAATTAATTTGTCTGGAACGAGGAAATATACCCGCTAAGTATTGACACAGTGGGACAATCCTCTTGCCTTGACAATTACCGGTATTGAAGTATATTATTTAATTGTGTTTTAGTCCGGGTGCTAAGTTTCAGACATTAATCTAGAGGTGTCGGAATTTGCACGAAATTGGCTTGTTGAAAAACGCTTTGTCTCAAGTTAAACAGGAAGCTTTGCGCAACGGTCTGACTAAAGTGCGGCGTATCGATCTGGTTATCGGCAAGATGCAGGGCATCACCCCCGCTTCTCTGGAGCACGCCATGGATATTGCCCGGGCCGAAGATCCTCTCTTTGCCGGCTGCCGGGTGCAGATAAAAGAAGTGGAAGGCACGATGGAGTGCCTTGGCTGCGGCCACCGGTTTGCCCTGGATCAACCGGCAGATTCCTGTCCCTCCTGCGGGGGCGCCAATGTCAGGGTTGCTACAGGGTTGGAGTTTTATGTAGAATCTTACGAGGGCGACTGATACCGGCCGCCCGTTAAGAACCAGTTGCATGGGAGGCGCTGGCGTGGAAAACCTTTGAGGAGACACTACCAGCAACTCTTCATTTTTAATGCCTGAACAACCTTTGGTTTCCTGGTTGAAGATTGCACAGAGCGGCCCGACATCTACCCAAAAATGGCGGCCTGCGAGCTGCACGCCGATTAGGCCGGCAGCAGGGCCCTGCCCGGGGAGAAGAGCGACGGAGGCATCGCCCCGGAATAAGCCGGGACAGGTCGCAGCAGGCCGGTGGATGCCGGCCCGGCGGAGGTCTTGACCAATGTGCATAGCGGTTCCTGTTCGTGTTATCGCCGTTGATGGGGATTGGGCTACTGTTGCCGTTGCCGGCGGCACCAGGGTTGTTTCCAAGAAACTGGTGCCCGAACTGCAACCGGGCCAGTATGGGTTGTTCCACGCCGGATTGTTGATCCAGATCGTGGACACGGAAGAAGCCGAGAAAACGCTTCAATTATTTGAGGAGATCTACGGGCATGCCGGGAGCTTTTGATCGTTTTACCGATCCGGGGCTGGCCGGACGGATCATCGGGCGCATCCGGGAACTGCACCGGAAGATCCCCGGCAGCAATCCCGTGCCCTTGATGGAAGTATGCGGCACTCATTCTCATCTGCTCGGGAAATCCGGGATCAGGGACCTGCTCGCCGATGTGGTGGAATACCGAAGCGGCCCCGGTTGCCCGGTCTGCGTTACCGCTTTGAACGATCTCGATGCCCTGATCGATTTTTCTCTGCGCGAGAATATTATCCTGGTCATCTTCGGCGATTTGCTTAAGGTTCCGGGCACCCGTGGCAGCCTGCAGGAGCAGAAAGCGCGGGGGGCCAGGATTAAGCTGGTCTATTCCATCCTGGATGTGCTTGAACTGGCCCGGCAGAACCGCAATGCAGAGGTGGTCTTTGTGGGGGCGGGCTTCGAAACTACCGCCCCGGGGACAGCCTTGTTGATTAAGGAAGCCCGGGCCGCAGCTCTGAAAAATTTAAGCGTCTTTTCTTTGCATAAGCTGATGCCGCCGGTCTTAAGGCAGCTTCTCGGCTCCGGCCGCTCAGACATCCGCGGTTTGATTCTTCCCGGTCACGTTGCCGCTGTCACGGGGCGCCGGGTCTTTGATTTTATCGCCTCTGAACTGGGCTGCCCGGCGGTAGTGGCCGGATTTGAACCGCTGGATGTGCTGCATGCCACGGCGCTGCTGCTGGAAATGGCCGCCGGCCGAAGCCCCGCGGTCATAAACGGCTACCCCAGGGTCGTGAGCGAAACGGGCAACACCGCCGCCCTCGCCGCGATCAACGGTGTATTCACCCCGGTGGAGGCCAACTGGCGCGGTTTCGGCTGTATTGAGGGCAGCGGGCTGGGGATTAAAGAGGAATATTCTGAATTTGATGCTTCCCGCCGTTTTGGGATCACACCGCTTGACTCTGCCGCTCCTTGGCAAAGCAAATGCCGCTGCAGTGAAATACTGCGCGGTGAACTGGCGCCCCGCGACTGCCCGCTGTTTGGGACCGGGTGCACCCCGGATCACCCGCAGGGGGCGTGCATGGTTTCCGGTGAAGGGGCCTGCTCATCATATTTCTAGGAGGGCGCATGCTTGGCACAGTCACCGTTAATTGAACTGGCCCATGGAGACGGGGGAGGGTTGACCAGGGAACTGATCGCCGCCGTGTTTGCACGGCACTTCGCCAATCCGATCCTGGGCCGGCAGGAAGACGCGGCCATCTGCCCACTTCCGGGAGGAAGGGTGGCCGTCACTACCGACAGCTTCATCGTTGATCCGATCTTCTTTCCAGGTGGAGACATCGGCAAGCTGGCTGTATGCGGCACAGTCAACGACCTGGCTGTTATGGGGGCGCGCCCGCTTTATTTGACAGCCGGGTTTATCATCGAAGAAGGGTTTTCTGTCGAGCTCCTGGAAAAAATAGCCGCCTCCATGGCCTGCGCTGCCGCTGCGGCCGGCGTGCACATCGTGGCTGCAGATACCAAGGTGGCTGAAAAGGGGGCGGTGGACCAGCTTTTTATCAATACTACCGGGATCGGATTAATAGAGGGAAGTCTCTGTCTGGGCGCCGATCAGGTCAGGCCCGGGGATAGGGTCATCGTCAGCGGCCCGGTGGGAAACCACGGCCTGGTCATCCTGGCCTCACGGATGGGACTCGATTTAAACGGAGGGCTTGTTTCCGACTGTGCCTGCCTCTGGCCGGTAATCAGCGCCGTAATCTCCGATTTTCCGGTGAAGTTCATGCGTGACGCAACCAGGGGCGGCCTGGCTACGGTGCTTAAGGAGCTCGCTGTGTCAAGCGGGCTGGATGTGGTTGTCAGGGAGGAGAGCATTCCTGTTTGCCGGGAGGTGATCGAACTTTCTCAGATGTTGGGAGTTGAGCCCTACTATCTGGCCAATGAAGGCCGGTTTATTGCCGTAGTACCGGAGGCGGCAGCGCCCGGGCTGGTCGAGCGGCTGCACCAGTTTGAACTTGGCCGGGGGGCCGCGGTAATCGGCACGCTGCATGAAGGCAGCGGGCGGGTGCTGTTACACACCCGCTTCGGCGGCACCAGGGTGCTCGACTTCCTCAGGGGACAACATATTCCCCGCATTTGCTAGAGTAAGAGGAAGGAAGGGATACTCTTGCTGATCTATGTCTTACTGGCGTTGATGGCCCTGTCGGCGATACTGGTTATTTTCTGCCGGGATCTGCTTTATGCGGTCATCAGCCTGGGCACTTTAAGTGTCTTTACCAGCATCTTGTTTTATATTCTGGGTTCACCTTTCGCCTCGATTATGGAGTTAAGCATCGGGGCGGGCCTGATCACTATTTTGTTCATGGCTACCATTTCGCTGGTCGAGCAGCCCCGGGTCGGGCATGCCAAATATTCTGGACGTTCCTCGATTAGCTTCTTTGCCCTGGCCGCGGTTGTCGCGACCACCATATGGGTAGCCCTGTCGCTGGCGGAAGGGGTCCCCGGGCCGGCTGCCGCCGCCTCTGCCGCCGCCCTGCCGGAAGTGTTGTGGGGCATACGGCTGCTCGATGTGATGGGCCTTAGTGTGGTCATCTTTACGGCGTCCATCGGCATTGGAGTACTTTTCAGGACGGAGGGGGGCAAATGAATCTCGCGGTGAACTGGGTTTGGATGCTCACGGCTATTGTGGTCATCGCCGGATTAGGAATTTTTTGTATCGTGACGCGCCGCAATATGTTTAGAATGCTCATGGGATTCACCATGTTAACTAAAGCGGTCACCCTTGCTTTTGTTACCGGCGGCACGTTATGGGGCCAGCCCGGGCTGGGACAAACGCTGGCCATCATTGTTATTGTCATCGAGGCGGCGGTTACAGCGGTGGGGCTGTCCATGATTGTGAATATCTACAGGCATTACGGCGCTGTCAATACCAATCAGATTAAAAGGCTGCGCGGCTAGAAGGGGGGAACTAATGATGAATTCTTCTATCTACATGGCCCAGATTGCGGTACCTATCGGCGGGGCGGCATTAACCCTTCTGGTTGGCGCGATTAAACCCAGGTTAAGGCCGGCTTTCGCCTTCTTGGTCGGCGCCGCGACGGCGTGCCTTACGATCATCACGCTGGCCGGCGCGGGCAGCCCGGGCCGGTTTGTCATACCCTGGCAGGGCGTCTTAAACGAGTTCAGCCTTTCTCCGGATGGCCTCTCCGCCTATATCGCGGCGGCGGCCGGAGTGCTCGGCTGCCTGATCCTTCTTTATTCAGCCCGCTACATGGAGCATGAAGAAGGACTGACCAGGTATTACGCCCTGGTGCTCCTGTTTATCGGGGCCATGATCGGCCTGGTCACTACAGATAACCTGCTGGTGATGTATTTCTTCTGGGAAACAGTCGGTTTGTGCTCCTATTCCTTAATCGGTTTTAACTATGATAATCCCGATGCAGCCAAGGCCGGGTTAAAAGCGTTTATTACCACTAAAATCGGTGACGTGGGGCTGCTCACGGGTATTATGACTCTCTATGTCTCCACCGGCACGTTTAACATATTTGAGATTATTGATGCGGCGGCCGGCGGGGCCATACCTGCGCCCGCGCTGTCGCTGGCCGGTTTCGGCTTCCTGATGGGAGCTGCCGGCAAGTCGGCGCAGGTGCCCCTGCACGTGTGGCTGCCTGATGCCATGGAGGCGCCCACTTCGGTCAGCGCCCTCATTCACGCCGCCACCATGGTCAATGCCGGTGTTTACGCCATCGCCCGGACTTACCCGCTCTTTAGCGAAGTGGCGGGCTGGACCACGGCGGTAACCTGGGTGGGAGCGATTACCGCTTTGCTGGCGGCCTGCATGGCCCTTTATGCCCGCGACCTGAAGCGGATGCTCGCTTACTCCACGGTGAGCCAGCTCGGTTATATGATGTTCGGCATCGGCGTGGGCGGACTCCTGGCCAGCCAGTTTCACCTGCTCAGCCATGCCATTTTTAAAGCGCTCTTATTCCTTTGCGCCGGGGCGGTCATCCACGAGGTCCATACCCGCAATATGGACGAAATGGGCGGACTCGGGCGCAAAATGCCGGTTATTAGAACATGCTACCTGATCGGGGTGCTGGCCCTGGCCGGGGTGCCTATTTTTAACGGCTTCTGGAGCAAGGATATGCTCTTCGCTTCAGCCCTGCATTCCGGCAACATCGTCCCCCTGGTCTTCGCCGTGGCCACGGCGGTGCTGACGGTGATCTATTCTTTAAGATCATATTTCCGCGTATTTACCGGAGAGCTCTCCGCGGCAGGCGAAAAAGCGCACCAGAGTCCGCCGTCCATGCTTTTGCCGCTGGTATTGCTGGCAGTGGGCGCGGTGACCTCGTGGCTGATTATTGGCATTTACAGCGCCACCCTCCACCAGACCGGTCTGATCGGCGAAGCCATCAGCGTCGGCCATCTCATCCATGAAACGGTGCAAAGCACCGCCCTGCTCCTGTCGCTGCTGGCGCTGTTCCTGGGGGGAGCCGTGGTGTTCAGCACCCGCAAGGCCAAAACGGCCGCTGCGCCCTCCGGCCTGGCGCTTTGGGCCGGTAAGGGCTTCGGCTTCGATCAGTTTTACCTGGCCCTCTTAAACGGGGCTTACCAGGTTGCCGGGGCGGTCATCTCCACCTACGACAGCATTTCGAATTGGGTCGGTAAAGCCGCCATCTTCCTGACGGTCGGATTTGGCAAGACGTTGAGAAACCAGAACATCGGCGATTTAAATAAGAACCTCTTATGGCTGGTGTCAGGCATAGTAATAATTATTGCTATAGTCTGTGTAAAGCGAGGTTGAGGTGATGAAGTATTCATTAATACCGCTGTTGATATTCGTCATTCCGTTGCTGGCCTCTCTGGTCTGCATGGCCCTTAAAAAAAGGCCAAGGTGGTCCCAGGAGATTGCCCTGGTTACCTGCCTGGCGACGGCAGCCCTCTCCCTGGCCCTGGTTCCGGAGGTGCTGCGTCACGGTTCTGCCGGCATTGACCTGGCCTGGATTAAGTCTTTCGGCTTTAACTTCAGCCTGCTGGTCGATGCGCTGGGCTCGTTTACCATAGTTACCATCACCGTCCTCATGGCCATTGACATTATCTACGCCCGCCAATATATGACTCCTGAAGAAGCGGGAAGCAGTTTTTACGGCTGGACCCTCATGTTTATGGCCGCCATGGTCGGTGCGGTAGCGGCGACCCAGTTAATCCAGTTTTATTTTTTGTGGGAGTTAATGTTGATCCCATCCACTGCGCTGATCGTCTACTGGGGCAGCGGGAAGAGGCCGCAGGCCACGGGCTTTAAGTATTTCGTGATCACGCACATCGGCGCCGCGCTGATCCTGATTGCCATCCTGTGGATTATCACCGTTACCGGCGAATCGAACATCTATGCGCTGGCCGGCGCCCTGGCCCACTTGCCGGCTTCTACGCTGACGGTCCTTGCCGTGCTGTTTACGATCGGCTTTGCCGTGAAGATGGCCATTTTCCCCGCCCATGTGTGGCTGCCCGACGCCCACTCCGAGGCGCCTTTGCCCGTCAGTGTGATGCTGTCGGCGATCATGATGAATATGGGCATCTACGGTTTAATTCGCTTCCTCTTTACCCTCTTTCCCGCCGGGGTGGCGAACTCGCTGGGCCTGGCGCTGATGATCTTCGCCTTGATCAGCCAGTGGTACGGCGGGCTCCAGGCGCTGAACCACACCGAGATGAAACGGGTTGCCGCTTACTCGACCATCAGCCAGATGGGCTATGTGCTGTTCGGTATCGCTTCCCTGTCCATGCTTGGCCTTAAAGGATCCATTTTTCACATGCTCAATCACGGGACGGCCAAGGCCCTGCTTTTTATGAGCATCGGCTCGGTGATCCATTCCACCGGGGCCACCCACCTCGACAAAGTGGGGGGGCTGGCTAAAAAGATGCCCTGGACGGCCCTCTGCTGCAGTGTGGCCGCTTTAGCCCTGGCCGGGGCGCCGCCCCTGGGGGCTTTCCAGAGCGAGTGGATCATCTTTGCCGGCGGCTTTTCCTCGCCGTACACGGTCCTGGCCATCATCGCCGTTTGCGCTTCCGTGCTGACCGCCTTTTATGTGCTCAGGCTGGTTATGCGCGTCTTTTTCGGCCATGAGCGCAACGAATGCGGCGACATCAACGAAGTGCATGAAGCCCCTCCGGCCATGCTGGCCTCCATGTTTGCCCTCTCTTTGCTCAGCCTGGCGGTGGGTATTTATCCCGATTTCTTTCACCGGTGGATTGAAGTGGCCTTGCAGACGTTTGGCCTGTTCTAATGGAGGAGGATAGATGATGCAATCTCCTGAACTATTTTGGGCAATGCGTATATTACTGCCGCTTTTTCTGGGGGCTGTGGTTACGTACGTCATCGGCAAGATTATTAGTAGGATCAAGGGGGATCGCGCCGGGGGCGTGGTGGCGGCAGTGATCGCCCTGGTGGTGACCGTCGCCGCTTATATCCTGTGCTTCACTTATCCCGGGGCCGCATCTGCCGGAGCGGAAAGCGGCATCGCCTGGCTGGGTTCGCTCAAACCGGATGCGCTTTCGCTGCTCATGGCCAAGATCATGTTCCCGCTGGTTATCCTGGTGGCGATCTATTCGCTCGGTTACATGAAAGACGATAGCGGGACCGACAAGTATTACGCCCTGATGCTCATTATGGCCGGGGGCATGATGGGGGTTGTCGGCGCCGGTGATATTATCAGCCTGTACGTGTTCTTTGAAATCCTGTCAATCTCTTCCTATTGCCTGGTCTCGTTTCGCAAAGAATCCTGGGAGCCGATCGAGGCCGGTTTTAAATATGTGATTATCAATGCCTTGGGATCAACCGTGGCCATATTCGGCTTAAGCCTTCTCTACATTTACAGCGGCAGCGTCTCCATGGCGGAAATTGCCGCCCATATCTCCGGTTTGCCGGATTTGCCGGTGCTGGCGGCCTTGGCCCTGATCACCGGCGGGTTTGGGGTGAAGGCGGCCATGGTGCCGCTGCATTCCTGGCTGCCCGATGCGCATTCCGCCGCGCCCAGCGGCATCTCGGCGCTGCTTTCGGGAATTGTCATCCAGGTCGGGTTTTTTGCCCTGTTGCGCCTGATCCTGGGGGTCTTCCCTTTGCAGATGCAAATGGTGGGCACCATATTAATCATCCTGGCCGCGGTGACCACGACTTACGGCAACTTTATCGCCATTGCGCAAAAGGATATCAAGCGCATGCTGGCTTATTCCAGCGTGGCCCAGATGGGTTATATCATTCTCGGGTTCGGTGTCGGTTTCTATTTTCATTCGGCCGACGGTTTTACCGGGGGTCTCTTTCATATTGAAACCCATGCTTTTATGAAGGCCCTGGCCTTTTTAAGCGTGGGCTGTATCATCGAGAAAACGGGGACCCGCCGCATCGCCGATTTAAAGGGCGTGGGACGGGTCATGCCGGCTACCGCCGTGGCCTTTACCATCGCCGCCCTGGGCCTGGCCGGGATCCCGGCGTTCAGCGGCTTTATGAGCAAGTTAATGATCTATAAATGCGGCTTTCAGGCCGGGACTGCCCTCGGTGTGGTCTTAAGCAGCATCGCTATCCTGAACAGCATCATTTCCCTGGGCTACTACATGCCGGCCATTCATACCCTCTTTTCCCCGGCCGGTGAGGCCGCGGCCAAAGTAAAGGGCACCGTATCGCCGGCGATACTGCTGCCCATTGTGATCATGGTGCTAATCACCCTGGTCCTGGGCTGGCATCCCGACCTGGGCCTGGGCCCGGTTAATGCAGCCGTATTAGAGATATTAAATATAATCGGAGGTTAGTCTCATGGGATACGCTTTATTGTCGCCACCGCTGGCGTTTGCGATTCTGTTCCTGGTTATACTGGGGGCGTTTTTCCTGGGCAAGCGCCTGAGTTGCCGGGGCGAAGATTCTCCCGGTAAAAGACTGGGCTATTTTTGCGGCGAGGAGACTACCTGGTTTGACAAGCCCTCTTCCGGGGGCAAGCTCCGCCCCGACTACAACCGGTTCTTCGGCGCGGCTTTCTTCTTCACCGTCATCGAGGTCAGTGTGCTTCTCCTGGCCACGGTGCCTTCCGGAATGGCCGCCTTGCCGGGGCTGATCTTGCTGCTGCTGGGGGCGGCGTCCGTGTTCGGATTAATCATGGAAGTGCTTTAGAAAACGGAGGCGATAGGGAGTGCTAAAACAATTAATTAAAAAATCAAGGATTAGTTCCCCCTGGTTGGTTCACTTTAACAGTGGGGCCTGTAATGCCTGCGATATCGAAGTGGTCGATACGTTGACCCCGCGATTTGACCTGGAAAGGTTTGGCGTGTTACTGAAAGCCACTCCCCGCCACGCCGATATACTGGTCTGCTCAGGCCCTGTTACCAGGCAAACCAGAGACCGGTTGATCAGAATCTACCAGCAGATGCCCGAACCGCGTTTTGTTGTGGCCGTAGGAAGCTGCGCCTGCACCGGGGGCGTATTTCACGGCTGCTATTCGGTCCACGGCGGGGTTGATGCCGTAATCCCGGTTGATGCCTATATACCCGGTTGCCCGGTCCGGCCGGATGCGATCATTGACGGGGTGGTAAAATTATTGGGCAAAATAAGGGGTGATACTGAAGCATGTCCTTTGCAGAGCAACAGCAAAGCGATCTGAGCCGCAAAGATATCCTGGCGGATTTATGTGCCCAATTTCCTGATGAGGTTAGCGGTGCCGTCTCGACGCGTCCGGGGCGCGCCTGGGCGGAAGTAAGCAAAGAAGCCCTGCACAGGGTTGTGGAATTCCTGCTCGGCTGTGACGATAAGGCTTACCTGTCCACGATTACCGCAGTGGACGCGCAGGAAGAGTTCCAGGTGCTCTATCACTTCTGGGCCGGGGGGACTGAAGTTACCCTCAGAGTGAAACTGGATCACAACAACCCGGTGGTGCCGACGATCATGGATCTGGCGCCGGGGGCTAACTTCTATGAGCGGGAGATCCATGACCTGATGGGGATTGAAGTTACCGGCAGGGGAGAACTGAAGCGGCTGATCGTCACCGACGATTGGCCGGAGGGGAACCACCCCCTGCGGAAAGACTGGAAGGGTTTGCCGGGAGGTGAAGATGATGGCTAAATATACACTGCCGGTGGGGCCGCAGCACCCTGCCCTCAAAGAGCCCGAATCTTTCTGGTTTAAGGTTGAGGGCGAAGTGATAGTTGATGTCGATATCAGGCTGGGCTACAATCACCGCGGCATCGAAAAAGCCTGCGAATCGCGCAACTATATTCAATGTCTTTACCTGATCGAGCGCATCTGCGGTATCTGCAGCCACTCGCACACAACGGCGTTTGCCCAGTGCGTGGAGGAGATTGCCGGCCTGGAAATACCGGCCCGGGCCAAGTATATCAGGGTCATCGTGGGCGAACTGGAAAGGCTGCACAGCCACCTGCTCTGGCTGGGAGTGGCCGGCCATGAAATCGGCTTCGATACCCTGTTCATGTACTCCTGGCGCGACCGGGAAGCCGTTCTCGATCTTTTAGAGTTGATCACCGGAAACCGGGTCAACTATGCCATTAATACCATCGGTGGAGTCAGAAGGGATATTGACGGGCCGAAGCGGGAGCAGATCCTATCCCAGCTCGATCTGCTGGCCGATCGGGCCAAGTTTTACGCCGACCTGGTGACCACCGATTCGACCTGCCTGGCCCGGCTCGAAAATGTAGCCAAGTTTTCCGCCGAACAGGCCCGCGCTTTTGGCACTGTGGGGCCCACGGCCAGGGCTTCGGGCATTGACCTGGATGTGCGCCGGGATGATCCCTATGCCGCCTATGGCGAGATGCCGTTTAAAGTGATCATCTCGGATCGGGGCGACCTGCTCGGCCGGGCTATAGTCCGTCTCGAGGAGATCGGGGAAAGTATAAAGATACTCAAGTACGCCCTGCAAAACCTGCCTGACGGCCCGCTCACGGTCAAGGCACCGCGCAAGGTGCCGGCCGGAGAGGCGGTAAGCAGGTACGAAGCGCCCCGCGGGGAAGATATCCACTATGTCCGTGCCGACGGGAGCGATCACCCGGAAAGAGTCAAGGTGCGGGCTCCGACCATGGCCAATATCTACGCCATCGGTGAAAGCATGAAGGGGAGCTATGTGGCCGATATACCGATTATTATCGCCAGCATCGACCCCTGTTTTTCCTGCACCGACCGGATGATTAAAATCGTGCGTCAAGAGAGCGGCGAAGCCAGGACCATGACCTGGGAAGAGCTTCGCCAATATGGGATAAGGTGGTATCAACAATGAGCATTATCCTGGATCTTGTTCGTATTCTCATCTTTCCGGGGCTGCTCTTTACAGTCGTTTTCAGCCTGTTCCTGGAGTGGCTTGATCGCAAGCTATACGCCCGCATGCAGAACCGGGTCGGGCCACCTTTCCGCCAGCCGCTGTGGGACCTGGTCAAACTAATCAGTAAAGAAGACATTATCCCGGAAAACGCCAACCAGTTCATGTACACGGTTTTGCCTGTCCTCACTGTGACTTCAGCGGTGGCGGCGATGATTTACGTGCCCATCTGGAACCGGGAATCGGTTTACCCCTTTTGGGGCGATCTTCTGGTAATTGTGTTTTTATTGACCATTCCCACAATGGTCCTCTTCCTGGCGGGCTGGTTTTCAGCCAACCCCTTCGGGGTGGTCGGTTCTTTTCGCACGGCCATACAGTTCCTTTCTTACGAGGTGCCGCTGCTGCTGGCGGTGTTAACCCCGGCGGTGCTGGCCGGGAGCTGGTCCATCCGCGATATCGTCCTCTTCCAGCAGGAGCACCCGTGGGCCGTGGCCGCCCAGTTGGCCGCCCTGGCGGTAGCCCTCCTGGCGCTGCAGGGCAAACTGGAGCGGGTGCCCTTTGACGCTCCCGAGGCTGAAACGGAAATTGTGGCCGGACCGATCACTGAATACACCGGGCCGCGCCTGGCCCTGTTCAGGCTGTCAACCGATATTCAGTTGGCGGTAGGGGTAGCCCTGCTTTCGAATATTTTCCTGGCCGGAGCGATCGGTCCCTGGTACCTGGCCTTGCTGCTGTTTTTGGCTAAATGCGTTGTTCTCGTGGCCATTATTGCCGCCATCAGGGCGATGATGGCGCGGCTGCGCATTCATCAGATCACTTCATTCTACTGGAAATACCTGGTACCAATCGCCATGGCCCAAATGGTGATCATTGTGCTCATTAAAGGAGGGGTGGGGGTATGAGTAGAATCGGCAAAGTAATCCCGGAGCTGTTCAAGTCTCTGACCAGCGCTCCGGCCACCGTTGATTTTCCCAAGTCGGCCGTGCCCGTACCCCCTGATTACCGGGGGAAACCGGTCCTGATCCAGGAAAAGTGCACCGGCTGCGGGCTTTGCCAGCGGGACTGCCCGGCGGCGGCCATCGAGATGGTCGATGTGGGAGCCAAGCGTCCCAAGCCGGCCTTTGACTACGGAAGATGCGCTTTCTGCGCCCAGTGTGCAGAATCCTGCCGCAGCGACGCCATCGTTATTACCGGGGAGCACCACCTGGCCGCTTTTAGCCGGGAAGCCCTGCGCGCAGCTCCCCGCCCGGAGAAGAAGGAGGAAGAGCCGCAGGAGCCGGCGGCGGAACAGGAGTAGCACGAGGATTTCTATTTAGACCAGGGGAGACGAAGCATGCCGGAAGGCAAAACGCAGGGCTGGCGGGAGCAGTTGGCCGGCGCCCTCGCCGGGGCGCGCTCGCTGGTGGTCCTGGGCATAGGCAACGAGCTTTATCAAGACGACGGGGCGGGCGTGATGCTGGCCCGGTCACTGGTGCAATCCGGTTGCCGCTCGCCGAAGCTGCTGGCCATTGAAGCCGGACCGGCCCCGGAGAATTTTACCGGGAGCGTGCGCCGCTTCAACCCCAGCCATGTCTTAATGGTCGACGCAGCCGATATGGACTTGAAACCGGGCTCGATCAGAGTAATTGAACCGGACGAAATTACCGGCGCCGGTTTCAGCACGCACACGCTGCCCTTGCATGTGCTGGCCGATTACCTGAGTAAAGAGGGCTTTCAGGTAGTGGTGGCCGGCATCCAGCCGAAGCGTGTCTTTTGGGGGAGCGGCATTAGCCCCGAGGTGGCCGGCGCGGTAGCCCGGATGGCCGCTTTTTTAAAAGAACTCAAGTGGCAACAGGATCCCCTGTAAAATAAACGGATCAGGAAAGGGGCCGCCTTATGAGTGAGAGAGGGCGGCCCCTTGTTTTATGGCCGGTTAAGGTTGCCAGGTTTTCAATCAGGGGCCGCCCCGATCTACGGCTTGACCTGATCATGATTAAGTATTGCCCGGGCAATGGCGACCTGGCCGAGCGAAATGCCGCCGTCCCCCGGGGGAACGAGCCGGGGCGTCAAAACGCTTAAACCGCAGGCGGAAAGTTTATTCAGCAGCCCGGTTAACAGGATGCGGTTGTGAAAGGACCCGCCGCTTAAAACTACCTGTTTAAACCCGATCTCCGCCTGCAGCTTCCGGCAGGCCCGGGTGATGGCCTCCACCAGGCCCAGGTGAAAGCGCAAGGCCATCACCCCGCGGTTTTCACCGCGCCGGTAGTCGGCCAGCAGCTCTTGCCACATGGGGGCGGGATCCAGCCAAAAGGGGTCGCTCTTAAAACTGGGCCTGGCGGAAGCGCCCCAGGCCGTTGAAGGGCCCGCTTCAGGATCATTAGCTCTTACTTCCAGCCGCCCCGGTTCAGGTGCGAGCCCTGCGGAGCCCCCAATTGCCCCGGCCGGCTGGGGCCAGGCAATGCGGGGCGTTTCCCAGGCGGGAGCAGGGCCAGGGGCGGCGGCTGGCGCCTCTGCTACATTGACAAGCGAAAACGGATAGCCCGGGAGGTCTGTCCAGCGGCCATTCACTGCCCAGGCCCCGGTTAAGCCTAAAGTCTGCGCGGCTGCAGTTTCTAATTCTACTGCCGCCTGTCCCTCGTAGCCAACCTCCAGGCAAATCCCTAAAAAGCCGGCTACCGCATCAAAAAGGCGGCCGCAACTGGAGATCTCCCAGGTATTAAAGCCGGTAGCCAACTGCTTGCATAAAATATCTATCTCTTTCATGGGCAGGCCCAGGCGCAACTGCCCCGCCCATTTTCTGGCATCTGTTTCGCCCAGGATCTGCCAGAGGTAGGTGAACGTCATCCGCCCGGGCCGGCGGATACTGGCCTCCCCGCCAGGTAAAGGGAGGGGGCGCAGATAGCCCAGCCGGGCGAAACCCCGGCAGTCTCCGTAGAGAAACTCAAAGCCCCAGATCGTGCCGTCGGTTCCATAGCCGGTCCCGTCACAAATTACTCCCAGCACCGGCCCCTGGACCTGGTGCTCCGCCAGGCAGGCGGCTAAATGGGCATGGTGGTGCTGGATGCCTATCTGCACCAGGTCCCGGCGGGTGCGGGCGTAGCGCGTCGAGGCATACTCCGGGTGCAGGTCATAGGCCACTGCCGCGGCCTTCACTTCCAGCATTTTCTCCAGGCGGGGGATGGCTTCGAGAAACTGCTGGTAATTGCCCCAATGATCCAGGTCCCCCAGGTGCTGGCTTAGATAGGCTTCCTTGTGGCGAGTCAAAGCAAAGGTGTTTTTTAGCTCTCCTCCTACCCCCAGGACTACCGGCCCATCCTCCGCCAGGGGAATGGGGAAGGGCACAAACCCCCTGGCGCGCCGGTAAAACTGGGTTTGGCCGCCTATCAGCCGGAGGACTGAATCGTCGCAGCGGTTAAAAATGTCCCGGTTGTGCATCAGGAAATAATCGGCAATGTCTTTCAGCCGGGCCAGGGCTTCCTGGTTCCCGGTGACCAGGGGATCGTCGCTTAAATTGGCGCTGGTCATCACCAGGAGCTCCAGGCCTTCCTCAAACAAGAGCAGGTGTAAAGGGGTATAGGGCAGCATAATTCCGAGCGTATTTAATCCCGGAGCCAGTAAATTAAGCGGCAGCTCCGCCCGGTCGCAGGCCGGCCGGCGCACGTCGGCAATGACAATGGGGCTGGCCGGATCGAGCAGCCAGCGTTCCTCGGCGCTGGAAATCCAGCAATACTTGCGGGCCACGGCCAAATCCCGGGCCATGACGGCAAACGGTTTATAATCCCGCCGCTTCCGCCGGCGCAGTTGCCGCACCGCCTCCGGGTTTTGGGCATTGCAAGCCAGGTGAAACCCGCCGAGACCTTTAACCGCCAGGATGTAGCCATTTTTTAGGATGTGGCGGGCTTCCTGCAAGATAACTTGATAATCCGGCAGCGCCTCCGCCGGGCTTAGGGCCGGTGTTAAATCCCTGCCCTCCCGGTCCAGCAACTGCAAGGAGGGGCCGCAGCTGGGGCAGGCATTGGGCTGGGCATGGAAGCGGCGGTTGGCCGGATCATCATATTCTGCCTGGCACTGGGGACACATGGGGAATTTTTGCATCGTCGTGTTGCGGCGATCGTAAGGCACATCCTGAATGATCGTATAGCGGGGACCGCAATTGGTACAGTTGGTAAAGGGGTAAGCGTAGCGGCGATCTTTAGGATCGCGAATTTCACGGGAGCAGTCCGCACAGGTAGCGACGTCCGGAGGGATGATGACCGCCTTACCGTCCAAAGCCTCGCTATGGCGAATCACAAATTCCGGGTAGCCCTGGACCGCTTCGTCGGAGATGACCTGGTTAAGCACGCGGGCCAGCGGTGGCGGATTGTGTAATAGCTCGGCACAAAAGCCCTCCACCTCCGCCGGTCTCCCTTCGACCCAGATCTCTAAACCGCGGGAAGAATTTAAGACCCAGCCGGTTAAGGCATATTTTTTCGCCAAGCGATAAACAAAAGGCCGGAAGCCGACCCCCTGGACGATGCCTTCCAGATGCATTTTTCGGGCTATTGCTTTGCCGGTAGTTTCCACCACTGTCTCTGCTGCCTTTCGCCAGCACCCGCAGGATGAAGGGCTGCCATTGTAAAGCCGGTCATTGCTTACCTAAATATACCTGCCGCTAAAGCCCCTGTCAAGGTAAAGCCGGGGAACTTACTTTGGGATTTAGCTTGTTTATAATTTTGAACATTTGTATACCTATGCCTATGAAAATATATGGTGTATAGTATATAATATAGGAGGCCATGATTTCTGTCATCGAGAAAGGCACTAGGAGGAGGATGTTTAATGTCTGACAAGAAAAGACTAACTCAAGCGATTATTAATCTTAATGAAGAAATGGTAACCGATATTGTTAAAAAAATGATAACCGATAATGTTGAAGTAACAGATATCATCGATGCCTGTAGGGATGGAATGACTGCAATTGGAGATCTTTTCGAGAAAGGCGACTATTTTTTATCAGAAATGGTGATGGCCAGTGAATTACTAACAGGAGTTATGGGCCACCTTAAAATGAAAGTCGATAGGGGTCCCATTAAGACCCTTGGTACTGTTGTAATCGGTACTGTTGAAGGTGATATTCATTATATAGGAAAAGATATTGTAGTAAAAGTTCTCGAAGCAAATGGTTATCTGGTGGTGGATCTAGGTGTCGATGTTAGTCCTGAAAAGTTTGTAGAAGCAATTAGAACTCATAAACCAAAAGTTGTAGGTTTAAGTGGGTTAATTACTGAAGCTATTGGGCCAATGAAAAAAACGATAGATGCTATAGAGGCTGCCAGTCTTAGGGATAAAATTAAAATTATTATTGGTGGCGGCATAGTCGATGAAGAAATTTGTTCATATGTTGGAGCAGATAGCTGGGCTAATAATGTTTCAACCGGATTAAAAATTATAAATGAATGGGTGGGTGAAAATGTTGGAGAATAATGTAAATAAAATTTTAACACAAAAAATAGATCGAATTGAGAAGGCAATTAATTTGGGTAAAGGTGATCGGGTTCCATTTTGCACTATACTAGGTGTTAATGCTTTTCAGGCAAATTATGCCGGTTATAGCACGGCCGATTTATCAAATGATCCTAATAAATTTGGTCATTCTAAAGTAAAATTAGTAAAAGATTTTGATATAGATATGCCCTTCGGTACTCCTGGGCAAAATAATACCATAGCTATCACATTAGGAGAAGATTACCCGGATTTGAGACCTTCTATAGTTGTTATGACGGGGCGTATACACAGCATACTCCAGGATAAGTTTACTAAATGGCCAGGTCAAGAACTAGACCAGACTTCAGTTCCGCAATTTGTCGGGAAGAAATTTTTAGAGTTGGATGAATATGATGAGTTTATAGAGAATCCCCCAAAATTCATTAATCAAAAGATTTTCCCACGAGCATACAGAAGCTTGGAGAACACTAGTTCGGGAATTGCATATGGTGCACTGATTAAATGGGGAAAAGAATTATTTATTTATAATGCAGCTATGCAAGCTATAAGAACAGAACTTAGAGCGTTGGGGTGCCCGCAAATAATCACAGTTAATGCTAATAATCCATATGATTTTATAGCTGATTTTGTAAGAGACTTTGATCAGGCGATTATAGATTTTCATAGAAATCCAGAAAAAATAGAAGCTGCAGCTGAGGCCATGTTGCCCTATATAATGAGATTTATTGAAAAAACTACAAACTTACCCCCTGAAGCGAAGAAGAATTTTGATATACAAAACCCAATAGTTATTTATCCATTGCATCTTAATGAATTTTTAAATCGCAAATTTTATAATAATTATTACTGGCCAATGATGAAAAAATTAATTAATGCAGATATAAAATCAGGCAGGGTTCCTTTGATATTATTCGAAGGTGATCATACTCCTCATTTAGAAACCTTACTTGATCTTCCTGATGGAAAAATTATAGCGCATTTTGAAAGACCAAACTGGAGTAAGGTGGTTGAGGTGCTTAAAGGACGTCAGTGTGTTATGGGTGGTATACCGACATCTTTAATGGTTACCGGAACTCCACAGGATGTAGAAGAAAAAGTCAGAGAAATGCTCGAATTGTTCGACGGTGGCAAAGGTTTTATACTATCTTTTTCACATTATTCTCTGCCTGGTGATACTAAAGTTGAAAACATGAGGGCAGTAGTCAATTCTCTTAATAAGTATAGTTAAAACTGATCTTCCGCATATACTTGACTAAGACAGCAAATGCTGCTTTAAACACCACGGCGAATTTATACAGCTAAAGATCAGGCTGATTGATTGAGCGGATGACCAAAGAAATTTAGCATCAGGATGGTGTGCTGACCGGTAGCGATTTAGAATGGCTGACTTTTGCCGGTTCAGCCACCATCCGGCTTTCCCTGAAAGCTTACCGGGAATGCCAAGGCGTGTTTCTACTTATAATGGGGACCAATATGGACATGGGCTGAACTTGCCCATAAAAAGATCGTGGTGGAGATGGCCTTAGATGGGAAGACCACCAAGAAGATTACCGGGTGTTTATACCAAACCCCCGTAGCAGAGGACGCATACCTGAAGACCTTGACAAGCTGTTGTTTTTTGCTACTACCGGATGCCGCCGTTTATGGGCGTTACCCTTCAGGCGACTCACCGCAAAATTTGGGAAAACATAGAGAGCTGCCACCGCTCCGGCGAGCCGGTTTTATCCAGCCCGCCGGTTATATGTAAAACAAACGGGCACAGTTAACAATACTGTATTACTGTAAAGATAGGGAATTCTCTTGCCTTAAGTAAAAAAGGATGCATCGCAAATGGCCCGGTTCTAATCTGTGTTGACAACTATGGTTATTATGATTAAATATATTATATATAAGAAATTATAAAAATTTTATAATGGGTGATTTAGAATGCATTATTATAAGACAAAATCTGAATTTGTTTTTAATTACTTAAAGGAACAAATTATACATGGTAAAATTCCACAAGGTGAAAACATAAATATTAGTGAACTCTCAAAAGAATTAAATATGTCTGCTATTCCTATACGAGAAGCCTTGCAGAAACTATCATCATTTGGCTTAGTAATATACGAACCTCATAAAGGAGTTACAGTTTCCTCTTTCACTAGAGAAAAAATAGTTGAGGTATTATCAATACGTGCACTACTTGAAGGTTATTCTTGCACTACCGCTGTCCCTTATATTAATGACGAAATACTAGAGAAGTTGACAGAAATGCACAAGCAGATGAAAAAATTACAAAAAATAATGGATACCGAGAATTATGCAATTATTGATAAAGAATTTCATAGATTAATATATAAATCCTGCCCCTTTCCAATGCTTTATGATATGATCTTCAACCTTTGGGACGGTTATATTTGGACAAAATCTATTTTTTCTTTTTTCCCCGAAAAAATGCTAATTTCAATAAAGGAGCATCAGGAGATAATTAATGCTATAAAAAATAATGATAGCGATCGGGCGGAAATGTTAGTGAGAAAACAACATTTAAGTGAAATTAAATACTACAATATTTTGTTAAATAATAAAGATAGTAATCTATCCCCTAACTTAAGTCAGACAGAATAATTTCCTAGATATTAAGTTTGATCAGGTGGCCTCCGCGATAAGTTCCCCACGGAATCTGTAAGCGTTGAGAACTTCCTAAAGGAAGATAAACAAGGCGGATTTAAAAGTCGCTTCTAGTGTCCTTAAACGATGCGCCAGAGCCCGCGGTAGATTTCAATGATTTCCTCATTTTTTTCCTCCACTCGCTGGTGACGTTCTCTTCCCCACGTAGTATCTCTTCAATCAGGCTTCTGCTTTTTGACTTCTGGAGTAGTTGTAAAAGAAAGTTTTTAGATTGTAGTAAAAGCTTGCTCAGAGCGGCATAACCACCAACGCTTTAACAACTATAAACGTTATAAAACTTGATCAAAAATCCCCCACAAGTGGCCATTTGCAAGGCTTTATTCCGATTAACCCTAGTAGCTTAATACAGAATCAGGGCTAAATGTTTAAAAAAAAATACATTGTTTATAAGAAGGAATACGAGATATTGTATATAATATATTATCAATAATAAATTTTATAAGAGTAAAACGAGCAAAAAGAGGCACTGAGTCATTGGTTAAAAGTGCCCGGTTAAGCACACATTAATTGAAAAGGAGGTGAAAAAAATGCAATGGCTTAAAGATGTATTCTTTTGCTTTTTTAATGTTTTTTTACAAATTGCAATTGCGGTAATCATGGGTTTAATATGGCTGAAAAATGACAGGTTCCCTTGGGAAAAGACTAGCCAAGAAAAAGATTAGCCATCATAAAAAATGCAAAGCAAATGACCGAGGGGCTATCTAAATTTAGGAAAGGAACTGGTGCTAATGAGTTGGACGTTTTGGATGAATGTAGGCTTCTTCATTGTATTAGCATATCTGTTTTATGTAGCCGTAGTATCTTATTTAAGAATTAAAAACACATCTGGTTATTATCTTGCAAACAGAGAAGCCCCTGCATATTTGATTGTAGGCTCACTGATGGCTTCAACGGTCAGTGGTGGAATGTTTTTTGGGATGGTAGCTTATTACTATAATCTCGGGGCAGCCGTTTTTTGGATGAATTTGGGAGTAGCTTGGAGTTGGATTATAATTTGTTACTTTATCGGACCAAAGCTTAGACGTTTCGGTCAATTTACTATTCCTGAATATCTAGCACAGCGGTTTGATAGCCCTTCCCTTAGAGTGGTTTTTTCTATTATTACAACATTGTGGATGGTAGTCCTAATGGGATCTGTGTTAGTTCAGGGTGGTCTACTTTTTGAATATATGTATGGTGTGGACTACGCCACAGCAATTGTAGTTATTGGAGTTGCCGTTGGACTATATACAGTTTTCGGAGGGATGTTTGCTGTCCTTAAAACAGACTGGATTAGTATGTGGATTTTACTAGCGGGTGCGTTTGTTGCATTACCGTATCTATTAAAAACAGGAGGCGGATGGTCTAACATTGTTGATACAATTTACACCATTCAGCCCGCCTTCTTTACTTCATTAGGTGGAAGAACTACATTTTTTACCGCAGCTTCATGGTTTTTTATATGGTGTTTTGGGTATTTAGGACACCCCGGTTTCCTGACAAGATTTTATACAGCAAAAAATGTTCGTGAAGTTATTAAATCTGGGATAGGAGTATCGTTGCTGTATATGCCGTTATGGGTGCTTATATTCTTTATATCAACATCGTTAAGGGCAATATATCCAACCATCGGTGATCCAGAATTGGTTTGGATTACTTTCATGTTCGAACATGTTCCACCCATAGTTGTTGGGTTTGCAATGGCAGCTGTATTAGCAGCAGTATTGTCTTCGGCTAACACATGGCTTTTAACTGCAGCAACGAGCGTTTGTAAGGATATTTATCAATGTGCTTTTGATAAAAATGTATCAGATAAAAAACTTCTTACGATATCAAAAGTTGCTGTTATGGTTTTATCCCTAATCGCCATCCCGATTGGGATTTGGAGGCCAACCTACATTATGGAGTTAATGATGATCGCCTATCTGATAGCTGGCAGTTCCGGGGGGCTGGTGATCCTGCTTAGCATGTATTATAAAAACATGACTACGCAAGCAGCCTGGGCTGGCATTATATCAGGTGCTTTAATAGCAACTGTTTGGCGGACATTACAACTTGTAGGCACAATTTCTAGCGCTATAAATCCAATTATCCCAACTATCTTGGTTGCGTTAGCTATTATTATAATAGTGAGTAAAGCTACAAAGCCAACTGAAGCAACATTGGCTATGTTTAATAAGCTTAATGACAAAAGCCAAGATTATGCTTAATGATTTTTAATGGAAATGCCTGTTATTATTGTGGTTCTCCCCCGGATGATACCGGGGGAGAACCACAATCAAGATAGTTAACAGCGAATTCTGAATACCTTTGTTAATAGTAATATTCTATTAGCCGCGAGGTAATTACTAAATGTTACAAAAGACTCTAAAAGAATTACCGTTTTATGAGCAAGTTTATAGAAAAATTAAAGATGACATAATTTCACAGAAGCTCCAAGGGGGTGATGTGATTTATATAAACAGGATCGCAAGTTCTTTTAATACCAGCCGTACCCCGGTACGCAGGGCCTTTCATAAATTGGAAAAAGAAGGATGGATAGATGCAATAACTTATAAAGGGGCTATAGTTGTAGATCCGGATGTCAATGACATCGAGGAGATATGTCACATCAGATTATTTATTGAGCGGCTAGCGATAAAGCAAGCTATTAGGAAAAGAGTTGATAGCGACATCTCTAAACTTATGGATATTTTGAGTCAAATGGAGGATTGCGCAGCGAATAATATCCTTTATTTATTTGTACATTATGACTTCAGGTTTCATTTTACTTTGGTTGAAATTAGTAAAAGCAAGATGCTTTCCAAATTAATGTGTAATATTGAGGACGATTTTAAAAGAATAGCACTTCGAGGTTATAAATCCCAAGACATAATGAATGACATTCTGCTTGATTACAAATATTTAGTAAATGCTATTGTTCAACAAGAACTGGTAAAAGCCTTAGAATTATTATTAAAAAGTATTACTAAAATCAAGAAACATGCTTGTTAGTTAAATATTTAATTAATAAGAAGCGTTTGGAGGCGTTTATAGTTGGATGATTGCTTATTTTACCCATATTTGAATAAACAATATCCAGTGATTGTAAGTGCTAAAGGGATGATTCTTACGGATTCTAGTGGAAAAGAGTACATTGACGCATGTTGCGGCGCGATTACTACAAATATTGGCCACGGTGTTACTGAGGTTATAGATGGTATAAAGGCACAACTGGATAAAGTAACATTTACCCATAGGTTTAAGTTTACAAACGAAGCATCGCAGCAATTGTCTGTTCTGCTGTCTAATCTATCTCCTGGGGAGAATAATAAAGTAAGCTTTGCTTCAGGAGGAGGAGAAGCAATAGAATTCGCCATAAAGCTAGCCAGGGAATATTATATAGAAATAAATAAACCATCTAAATATAAAATAATTTCAAGATGGCAAAGTTTTCATGGAAATACTCTTGGTGCACTTTCTGCTGGCGGTAATATTTTAAGGCGAAAACGTTATTCTCCTATGTTAATTGACTTTGGTCACGCGTCTCCACATAATTGTATCATTTGCCCCCATCTTAAAGATAATGGAAATTGTGCTTTAGAATGCATAAATGATTTTGAAAGAACTATCCATAGGGAAGGACCTGAAAATGTTGCAGCTATTTTGATAGAACCCATTGTCGGAACGTCGTTATGTGTATCAATCCCAAAAGAAGGTTATCTGCAAAGCATTAGAGAGCTATGCAATAAATATGATATCTTGATGATTGCCGATGAAGTTATGACGGGTGTAGGTAGGACTGGGCAATTTTATGCGGTTCAATATTGGGACATCGTGCCTGATTTAATTACTTTGGCCAAAGGGTTGGGTGGAGGTTATATACCCTTAGGAGCCATAGTTATAAGTGAGAAAATTTATAGCGCTTTTAAAAATAATTCACAGAGCTTCACACATGGTTATACATTTGGAGGCAATCCTGTTGCCTCCGCTGCGGGTCTTGAAGTCGTGAACTATATTTTAAAAAATAATCTTATTCATAACTCTCAGGAGCAGGGAAAATATTTGCTATCAAAATTAAAAGAACTTGAAAAAAAATATCAATTCATCGGAGAAGTTAGTGGTCTAGGATTGTTTACGGGTATGAAATTTGTAAAAAAGAAAAATCCTCTAGAAACTTTCCCTGCTTCAGATCAAATAACTAACAAAATAGTTGATACAGCTTTAAATATGGGTTTAGTACTCTATGGTGCCCAAGGCTGTATAGATGGAATTAATGGCGATGGTATAATTATTGCTCCCCCCCTAAACGTAGTGAAAGAGGACGTAGATACAATTGTCAACAGACTCGAGCAAGTTCTTTTAAAATTATTCTCTTACTCTTGAGAGATTTATATAGCAAGCCCTGGCGCTGGTTAATTTCGCCATCTATATAAAACACAATGTTAGGAGTATAGGAAAATGACAAAAACAAATGTATTTTACCGGTCACCCCAAAAAACATGCGATCGTCAACATAAATCTGATCCACTGGCCGTCTAAAAGTGATCCACTCGCGCTTGCGTAAGAGTGATCCACTTGGCCGTCTAAGATTTTTATGGCGTAATTTCCTTAAGTGACCTTTTAAATCTCTAACTATACCATCTCAAAATTTATAAACCGGTGCGAGAAGGGGTTGTCCCGAAAATCCATGAAAACGGAGGTGGCGGCCCCTCAGTTCCTTGGAGGATAAATAAGCAAGATATCAATGCTCGAGTAGAGGTATACCTAGGTATACCTCTACTCGAGCATCTCAGGATATCTATCCATAAGTTCTTGACTTTATCGGAGTAAAGTACGTTTATCACAACCATAACACGAATTATTATCGACAAGTTACGACACATTCAAGGCAACAGTTCATCTATACTTGCAACCACCTTATAGTTCACTCCCAAAGCTTCAAAATGCTTTTCGCCACACTTCACTTTGCGTCGCTCTTGAGGAGGAAGTTCGTTCAAGTTAGAAGTCCCTTTTGTTTCCCTGACAAGATAAAGCTTATCAACAACTTCGCCAAACTGGTTGGTTTCCTCTACAACTATAGCCCAGTCAGGGTTATAATCCCCAACGGGAGTAGGCACCTTAAACCACGATGGGAGCTTAACATATAGTTTTACATCCTTACGCTTCTCCAACCCCTCAGCAAATCGCCTTTCTACGTCCGATTCATAAATAACATGATCGTATAGAGATCTCTCTGCCGGAATAAGATACTGTTGGTGTTTCTCAATATCCTGGAACAACTCCATTAGATAATAATCGTTAATTCTGGTATATTGAATACCATTTACCAAGTGATCGGCAAGCTTATCTTTAATGATCCTGATTGCAGTTGCCGCAAACTCATGTGGGTTCTTAAAAACAGCCTCCTTTTGCTTCGTTCTCCTGAGAATCTCTAAAACAGTAGAACGAGTGAGTTTTGTCTCATCCTGAATCCATTCCACTATATTCGGTAACGGATAACGGCCGCTCAGGTCTTCTACGGCGGAGCCACCTATATAAAGGGCCTGGATATTGGTGTTATCGATCATGTCCACCTGGGCCTTTTGGATCACAATCTGCGGAGAACGGATAACGGCCTCGTCCAACTCTTTTACGCAGTCTTCAATTAACCGCTCTGTATCAACCTTTACTGAGTAGCGGGTTTTATACTTGATCCTCTCCCAAAGCTCTCTAAATTCCGGTGTAAGCATATACTCCTTACGCAGCCTGGCAATCCCTTTTTTACGGGCATCCGGTGGGGGCGGCGGCACGTCACCAGGCCCATATTCCTCCAGGTATTCAGTTTGCAATTTGGAAACATAGTCCTTATAGCTTTCGTTGGCAACAACTGTTAGTATATTGACCTCCTCATCCCTTATCCGTTCGCCTTCCTGGTTTACCGCCAGACGCACACCCCGGCCTATTTCCTGCCTCTTCTTGATATTGGAGGCCGTCTGG
>JAKPEE010000079.1 GCA_029552125.1 Bacillota bacterium
GCCAGGGTCTCCTGGAAGCGTCTCTCTTCGGTCTCGATTACCTGCATGATGAATTCGCGGCGCTCCTTTAATTCGGGATAAACCGCCCCCATCATCCTTGCCAGCAGCGGCACCGCTCCCGCCAGAAAGCTGCCTTCAAGCCCGATCAACCGGCCGTGCCGCGCTGCGCGGCGGATAAGGCGGCGCAATACATAACCCCGCCCTTCGTTGGAGGGCAGCACCCCGTCGGCAACCATGAAGGCAATGCCCCGCGAATGCTCGGTGACAATGCGCAGGGGTATTTCACCGCTGCTGCGGGCGTCCGCCGTTCCGGCAAGGCCGGCAAAATAATCAATCAGGGGCTTGAACAGGTCGGTATCGTAAAAAGAGCTCGCGCCCTGAAGCGCCGTGGCCAGGCGCTCCAGCCCGGCCCCTGTGTCAATATTTTTCTGCTTCAGAAGAGTCAACTCGCCGTCGGGCTCCCGGTTGAACTGGGTAAAGACAAGGTTCCAGATCTCCAGGTAACGGTCGCAGTCGCAGCCGGGAGTGCAGTTCTCATTGCCGCAGCCCGCTTCCGGACCCAGGTCGTAGTAGATTTCGGAGCAGGGGCCGCAGGGCCCTCCGGTACCGATCTCCCAAAAATTATCTTCTTTGCCCAGGTGGACTATCCGCTCCGCGGGGATGCCCATACGCTCCTGCCATATGTTGTAGGCTTCATCATCCTCCTGGTAGACGCTAACCCAGAGCTTTTCCGCAGGCAGGCGGAGCAATTCTCGGACAAACTCCCAGGCCCATTCAATGGCTTCTTCCTTAAAATAATCGCCAAAAGAGAAGTTGCCAAGCATTTCGAAAAAAGTGGCATGCCGGCCGGTATAGCCGACCCGCTCAATATCGGGAGTGCGCACGCATTTCTGGCAGGTGGCAATGCGAGTATGGGGCGGCTTTCTCTCGCCGCTGAAAAAAGGTTTCAACGGAGCCATGCCCGCACCGATGAGGAGCAGCGTAGGATCGTTGTGGGGGATCAAAGAAAAACTGGGCATCACCAGGTGCCCTTTGCCGGTAAAAAAATCTAGAAAGATAGAACGAATTTCGCTGCTTTGCATTCTCTCCAACCCCCTCGCAAGGTTAAGGCAATTATATCTTTCACCCATAGACATGTCAATAATGGGCGAGGCTGGAACCCCTCCCCCTACCTCTTTGTTTCGCCAGATTTGTAGGACAGCTCCCGCCCAAAAAGGCTTCTGCTTATAGCGCGGTATGGATGTTGTTTTCCGGTACGTTTGCGGGCGGCTCATGAGCCGCCCCTACAACTACACCTCTCATTTTTGCCTCTCAATTGCGCCAGAACATAAGAAGGTGCTTGCCCAAGATGCGCAGCACCAGCGCCGCCGGAACCGCCAGGATGAGGCCAATGAAGCCGAACAGCTTCCCGCCGAGCAGCAGGGCAAGAATTATGGTTAGCGGATGAAGGCGGGCGCTGCGGCCGATTACTACGGGCGCAATGAGCTGGTTCTCCACCTGCTGGATGATCACGATGAGAAGGACCGCTTTCAGGGAAAGCAGCGGTGAATCCAGAAAGGCAACCAGCCATACCGGTATGGCGCCGATAATGGGACCGATGAAGGGAATTAGGTTTGTAATGCCCATGACAATAGCCAGCACCAGGGGAAACCTGACTCCGAGAAATAGAAAACCGGCATAGGTCAGCCCGGCTACGGCAAAGCTGACCAGGAGGATCCCCCTGATAAAAGCGCCGAGAGCGATGTTGATCTCCTCTGCAGCAGCAGTAATTGAACGGCGGCTGCCCGGCGGAAAGAGAAAAAGAAGCCTCTTTTTAAAAGAGGTCTCATCGCGTAAAAAATAATAAGTCAATACCGGAACAAGCAAAAAAATAATCGCGCTGCTGAACAGTGAAAGAACCATATTGTAAAAACGCTCCATCTGGACCGCAAGGGCGCCGCTCAAGGTGTCAATATTGTGATCAATGATCTCTCGGGTATTAGGCGGCAGGTTAAAACGCCGGTAGCCCTCTTCCATGCGGTGCAGTAATCTCTGCAGATCGGCGGCATAGGAGGGCAGTTGACGGGCCAACTCCTGGAGATCGTCAAGAAAAAGCGGCACCACCCTAACGCAGAAGATAAAGATAACGATGGCAAATACTATGTAGAGCACGGCGATGGCCACCGGGCGGGAGATACGCCGCCGCTCCATGCAGTTGACCAGGGGCGCCAGCAGGTAGGCGGCGATCAATGCAAAAAGAAAGGGCGACATTGCCGAAAAGAGAGCCTGCCGCACCTTGATAATCCATATAATAAGCAACACGATGAAAAGCCCGCCGATTAACAAGAGCAGACCTTGCTGCCAGGGCTTTAACCGGGATATTTTCTCTTTCACAAGCACCTTCTCCTAGGATTTTTAAAGAGAAGCAAAAACCTCTTCCCCAAATAACCTCAACCCTGACTAATATATATTCCTACAGCCGGGTTAATAAAATACCGGTAGAAGAGGTTTTGTATTGCTTGCTTATTTATGCTCCTGTTCCAGGGAAACCGGGATTAAAGAGCCGTCAGCTTCAACGTAAAACATGCACGCAGGGTGCTGCGGGTTGGCCTTAAACTCCATCAGGCACTGCCAGCAGTAATACTGGTTGTTGCCTACCTTACCGGTATCCGCGGAGCTGCACAGCGGGCACCGCATCATGGACACTTCCACTTCAGATTAAATCGTATGGGTAAATATTATATCCAAATTGTAATCGTATCATACAGCGGCGGTGATCGTTCCCCCGCCGATGACCAGGTCGCCCCGGTAAAAGACCGCCGCCTGCCCCGGGGCTACCGCCGCCTGGGGACGGGCAAAGATCAGGCGCGCCCGCTGATGCTCATGCTGCAGGGGGCTTATTATGGCCGGAACCTCTGGAGCGCCGTAGCGAATTTTTGCCGTTACCTCCATCTCATGTTCCAGCGAGGAGAGGGCAATCAGGTTCAGCCCACTCAATTCCGCCCCTTTGCGGTAAAGTTCCTCCCGTTCCCCGACTACGATAGTATTATCGCAGGGGCGGATCTCCAGGACATAAAGAGGACGCGGCGCCGCCAGGCCCAGGCCCCGCCGCTGGCCAACGGTATAGAAGGCAATTCCGCGGTGCCGGCCCAGTATTTCTCCCTTGCGATTTACTATGTCCCCGGGAGCCTCTTTAATGCCGCGGCGCTTTAAGAAAGCCCGGTAATTGTTATCGGGGATAAAGCAGATCTCCTGGCTGTCCTTCTTGCCGGCGACTGGCAGCCCGAGCTTCCGCGCCCTGGAGCGCACCTCTTCTTTGGTCATCCCGCCCAGCGGGAAGAGGCAGCGCTCGAGCTGCTCCTGCGTTAAATTATAGAGCACATACGACTGATCTTTAGCCGCATCGAGACCCTTTTTTAGAAGATAGCGGCCCCGTTCGCGGCAGTATTCCGCGCGGGCGTAGTGCCCGGTGGCAATATAAGAGCATTTCAACTGCAGCGCTTTCTGCAGCAGGGCGGCAAATTTAATCTTCCGGTTGCAGATAACGCAAGGATTGGGGGTTCGGCCGAGGCCATATTCGCGCGTAAAAAAATTCACCACCTTTTCTTCGAAGGCTTCCCGCAAATCGGCAAGCTCGTGGGGAATCCCCATCATTCCGGCAATGCGGCGCGCTTCGTCAACCGCTTTCCGGGCATAGCAATGAGATGGCAGGGCGTCGGGCGGTTCAGGCACCTTCTCTGACCATAGTTGAAAGGTGATCCCGGCAACCTCGTAACCTTCTTCTATCAACAGGGCGGCGGCAACGGCGCTGTCCACTCCCCCGCTTAAAGCAACGAGAACCCTCTTCCGGTTAAAGTAAAACACCCCCTGCCGGCTGTGTTTAATTATCAGGCGGCCCTTCCAGCTCCTCCCACAGCCCGCTGCCCCGGGAAAGCTCAACAAACCTTTTGCGCAACGACCCGGCCAGGCGGTAGGGCAGAGCGGCAATTACGGAAACTTCAGCGGCGTAATCCGTGGCGATAATTTCGGCGCCCATGGCTTCGAGCTGCCGCAGCAGGGCGCCAATTTCGCCGTAGGAGACGATCATGCGGCAGTAGCAGAGCCTTTCCCGCTCCACCAGCGCCGCCGCCTCGAGGCAGGCCCGCGCACAGTGCCGGTAAGCCCGGGTCAGGCCCCCGATGCCGAGCTTGATCCCGCCAAAATAGCGAGTCGCCACCACAACAAGGTCGGAGAGACCTTCTCCCTGGAGCAGCTGCAGCATGGGCAGCCCGGCCGTTCCCGCCGGCTCCCGGTCATCAGAGGCCCGCTCCACCAGGGAGCCGCCCGCCCCGATGCGGTAAGCATAGGCATGATGGGTGGCATCGGGAAATTCGGCCCTGATTCGCTCAACAAACTGTTCTGCCGCCTCCTCGCCGGATACTGGAGCCGCAGTGGCGATAAAGCGGGAATTGTTCACGTTAAAGCGGACGCGCACCTCCTCCCGGAGCGTCCGGTAGCGGTATTCGCTCACTGTGGTTTATTCTTCCCTTTCTTCATTTTTTATCCTCTTCTTCTCCGCTGCGCCGCCGCCTGGCCGGCCGCTTTTATTTGCCTCAACTTTCTTCGCTGAAGCTTCTTTGCGAAGGCGGCGCAGTTTCTCCAGGCGCTCTCTGATCTGCCGCTCAAGACCTTCTTCCCCGGGGCGATAAAAGCTTTTTCCGGCCAGCTCGGGCGGCAGGTAGAGCTGATTCACAAAGTGCCCGGGGTAGTCATGGGGGTAGAGGTAGCCTTTGCCATGGCCCAGCCTTGCCGCGCCGCGATAGCCTGTCCCGCGCAGGTGAACCGGGACGCGGTAACTTTCACTCTTTTCGACTTCAGCGAGGGCTTCCTCAATGGCCAGGTAGGAAGAGTTGCTTTTGGGAGCGGCGGCGAGGTAGGCTGCCGCCTGGGCCAGGGGAATCCGGCCCTCGGGGAGGCCGATGAGCTGCACCGCCTGGGATGCGGCCACCGCAATCACCAGCGCCTGCGGGTCGGCGTTGCCGATATCCTCGGCAGCGCTGATCACCAGGCGGCGGGCGATAAAGAGAGGGTCTTCGCCTCCCTTGAGCATGCGGGCGATCCAGTAAATAGCAGCGTCCGGATCAGAGCCGCGGATAGATTTGATCAGCGCCGAGGCGATGTCGTAATGGTCGTCCCCCGCCCGGTCGTAAGTATAGGCCCGCGACCGCAGGGCCTCGGCAGCCGTCTTTGCCGTAATCATAATCTTGCCGTCGCTGCGTTCGGCAATAAAAACAGCCAGCTCCAGCGCATTGAGGGCGGTCCTGGCGTCGCCGTTGGCCAGGTCGGCGAGCTGGCGCAGCGCCTCCGGCTCTACCTCCAGGTTCAGTTTCCCCAGGCCCCTCTCTTCGTCAGCCAGGGCTCTCTGAAGCAGGCTTAAAATATCGCCGGAGGCGAGCGGCTCAAAAATAAAGAGGCGGGTTCGCGAAAGAAGAGGGGCATTTAAATAGAAGAAGGGGTTCTCTGTGGTAGCCCCGATAAAGATCACCGTGCCCTGCTCCACCGCCGCCAGCAGGGCATCCTGCTGGGCTTTATTGAAACGGTGGATCTCGTCAATAAAGAGGATTGTCCGCCGGTTCTGCAGCGACCAGCGCTCACGGGCCTTCTCCACCACCTCGCGGATATCTTTCACCCCCGCGGAAACGGCGTTTAGCTGGATAAAGGAGGCCCGGGTGGTGGAGGCAATGATCAGGGCCAGGGTGGTTTTGCCGGTGCCGGGCGGCCCGAAGAAGATCATCGAGGGAACCCTGTCCGAGCTGATCAGGCGGCGCAGCGGCTTCCCTTCTCCCAGGAGATCTGACTGCCCCACAAATTCCTCCAGGCGGCGAGGCCGCATCCGCAGGGCCAGCGGCCCCTCTTCGCGCATCTTCCTTTCCCATTCCATGGTAATCAGATCGATCGCTCACCAGCTCCTTGACAGAGGAGATGCTACTTCGGCAGCGTGCCGTCAGCTGCTGTTCTCCTCTCCTTTTAATTCCATCTAGATTATACCATGAAACTGAGTTTATCCTTTAAACATACATGAACAAAACTGCTCTTTCCTACGGCATAATCGCAGGAAAGAGCAGTTTAAAATACCATAAATCTCTAATCCCCTAAGATTCCATTAAATCCCACTAAGTCCCCCTTTAATAAAGGGGAACTTTAAAAAAGGAGGACTAAAAAATTTACATCCAGGTGGGGACGGTCCTGCGCTGCAGATCCCTTCCCTACTTTATTATTCATTATTCAGGGGGAAACGGGGGATTAAAATATAAAGAAAACCTTAATAATTTACCCCCCACATGCCCCCGATGGCGCCGAAAACAAAACCCAAAAATATCTTTACGGCCAGGCTCCACCCAACGGTCATATCATCGACAATGATCAACCCCCCACCGATCATCAGCAGGACGTAAGCTACGCCGATGATCCCGCCGTTCAGCCATCCCCGCGTGCCAATCCTCCTGGTGGCATAAGCAGCGCCCCACAGGATGGAAACAATGCTGACACCGTAGACAAGGTATAGGGCGGCTCTTTCTGTCAGCGCCGTCAGGTAAAGAATGAGGGAGATCACCAGGAGCATGACCAGCGAAAAAACCAGCGCCAGGAGAATCCCTTTGAGCAAGATAAGCCAGGCGCCGCCCCGCAGGGGATGAAGGGCCTGGTTGTTTAATGGCCGGTATTTCATAAACTCGCCCCCTGGGAAGAGCATATGAACCGGCGCTCCTAATTATTCCTATTCCTCCTCGTCTTCAATGACGCGCTCAATACCCCCGCGGGCAAACTTGATGTTAACATTGTCGGCTATGCGCAGGGTCAGCACATCATCCTTGATCTCCTTAATTACGCCGTAAATCCCGCCAATGGTAATAACCCGATCACCCTTCTGTAGAGCCGACAGCATTTCGCGCCGTTTTTTCTGCTGCTGCTGCTGCGGGCGAATCAGGATAAAATAAAATATGGCAAAGATCACAATCATCCACAATATGCCCGAATAGGGGCCCAACTTTTCTAGCAAACCTTCCATCTGCTTGCACCTCCATAGTATTGATCGAGTTTTGGTTTCATTTGGCGATAGTATAGATCAAACCTATCTTCACAAATGGCTTCGCGAATTTCCCGCATTAGCTGGGCAAGATAATAGAGATTATGATATGTAGTTAAGCGCATCCCGAGAATTTCACCGGCATTAAGTAGGTGGCGGATGTAAGCCCGCGAATAATTGCGGCAGACCGGACAGTTGCATTCATCATCGAGCGGGGCCATGTCTGAAGCGTAAACAGCATTGCGAATAGTCAGGTAGCCCCGGCTGGTCATGACTCTGCCGTTGCGGGCAATCCGGGTGGGCAAAACACAGTCAAAGAGATCGATGCCCAGTCTGCTCCCCTCGAGAAGCGCATCCGGCGAACCTACCCCCATCAGGTAGCGCGGTTTATCTGCCGGCAGCAGGGGGACGGTCCGCTCCAAAGTCTGATACATTAACTCTTTGGGCTCTCCAACGCTTAATCCCCCGATTGCATATCCGGAAAACTCCATCTTTACCAAATCGGCAGCCGATTTTTCCCTTAAATCCTGGTAAACACCTCCTTGAACGATCCCAAAAAGGGCCTGCTCCTCGCGCAAATGGGCCTCGAGGCAACGCAGGGCCCAGCGGCTGGTGCGCTCCGTGGCAATATGCACCTCTTCATAGGATGCAGGATAGGGCGGGCATTGATCCAGGACCATGGCAATATCGGAACCGAGGATGTTCTGGATCCGGATCACCCGCTCCGGGGTGAGATAATGCGTGGAACCGTCGATATGCGAGGTAAAGGTTACCCCGTCGTCCTCCACCTCTCGCAAGCCGCCCAAGCTGAAGATCTGGAAACCGCCGCTGTCAGTCAGGATGCCCCCGGACCAGTTCATCATTTTGTGCAGCCCGCCGGCGCGGGCAATCACTTCTATCCCCGGACGCAGGTAAAGGTGGTAGCTGTTTGCCAGGATCATCGCCGTATTAAGAGCGGTCAACTCATCGGTAGTGATCCCCTTTACGCTGCCCTGTGTCCCCACCGGCATGAAGGCGGGTGTATCCACTGGACCGTGATTGGTCACCATTTTTCCCAGCCTGGCTCCGGTTTTAGGACAGACCGTGATTAAGTCAAAATAAATGGACATCCTTTCCACCTTGCTATAGCTTATCTTAACCAACTCTTGCTGTCAATTATACCGATCCCCGGCAAAACCAGATATCCTTCGGCTTCGCCTCAGAATGACAAGAAAAGCAGACAGGGGTGAAAGCCCGCCCCTACAAGAGCAGCATGCAGTCGCCGAAGCTGTAAAAGCGGTATTTTTCGTTCACGGCAATGCGGTACGCTTCCATAACCTGGTTGTAGCCGGCAAAGGCACAAACCAGCATCAGCAGCGTGGAGCGCGGCAGGTGAAAATTGGTCAGGAGGGCATCTACCGCCTTGAAGGCATAGCCGGGATAGATAAATAGATCGGTCCAGTCCTCCCGCTCTTTCACAAATCCAGTCTCATCAGCCGCCGCTTCGAGAACGCGGCAGGATGTTGTGCCCACGGCTACAATGCGTCCGCCCCGCCTGCGAGCGGCATTAATCTCCTGCGCCGCAGCGGCATCAAGGCGGTAATATTCGCGGTGCATCTTGTGCCTGCGGATATCTTTCTCTTTCACCGGCTGAAAGGTGCCCGGGCCGATATGAAGGGTGATATATGCCCAGTGGATCCCTTTCCGCTGCAGGCTCTCAAAAATAGCGGTTGTAAAATGAAATCCGGCGGTCGGGGCAGCCGCCGAGCCGTCTACAGAGGCATAGATAGTCTGATATTGAGCAGGATCTTTCAGCTCCTCTGTGATATATGGAGGCAGGGGAACCTGTCCCACGAGGGGCAGCGCCTGCTCCAGAGGTTCCGGTCCGGTGAAGCTAACGATGCGCTGTCCATGACCGGCGTAATCTTCAATCACCGCTCTGAGCCCCCGCGAAAACTCCACCACGGCTCCGGGCTTGAGCTTGCGCCCCGGCCGGACCATTGCCGTCCAGCGCCCCCCGGAGAGGGGATGCAGGAGAAGAAGCTCCACCTCTACGCTGCCATTGGCCCGCCGCCCGAGCAGGCGAGCCGGGATCACCCTGGTGTTGTTTAATACCAACAGGTCTCCCGGATCCAGATAATCGGGAAAATTGCTGAAAATCGTCTGCCCGATTACCCCTTCCTGACGACGCAGCACCATCATCCGGGAGCGATCCCTTCTGGCAGCAGGCTCCTGGGCAATCAGCTCCGTCGGCAATGCGTAGTCAAAATCACTCAACCTTGTTTTCTCCATCCATTCCTCCAATTAGTTAACTCGGTGCCTGGCACCGAGTTAACTAACTTGCTTTCATTATTTATTTGATTATGCGGCTGATCAGGTTAAAAAGGAGGGTCAAAATGGCACTGATGAGCAGCATCGTCACGATGGGAAAATAAAAAGTAAAGCGCTCCCTTTGGACGATAATATCTCCGGGCAAGCGGCCAAGGCCCAAACGCCCAAAAAGAATAAGCAGCAACCCTGTGGCAGCAATCAGTCCGCCGATGACAAGCAGAGTCTTTCCGATAGAATCCATGGTTGCGAAAACCCCTTTGTCACTGCTTAGTATCCCCATTTTCATACCGTACAAGCCCCCAAATCAATTGAGTTAGTTAATTTGGTGCCTGGCACCGAGTTAACTAACTTTTTTCACCACAGGTGGAGCTGGGGATTTTTCTTGGTGCTCAGCTTGAGGTAACGGTAAGCCTCACTGGTAACTACCCGCCCGCGGGGAGTTCTCTTCAAAAGGCCGAGCTTCATCAGGTAGGGTTCGTAGACATCTTCAAGGGTTTCCGGTTCTTCGCTGATGGAAGCGGCCAGGGTATCGAGACCTACCGGCCCGCCCTCGTATTTCTCGATCATGGCCAGCAGAAGACGGCGGTCAATCTCATCAAGGCCCGCTTCATCCAGCTGCAGCATCTGCAGCGCTTCGCGCGCCGCCGCTTCGGTGACCACGTTGCCGGCCTTAACCTGAGCGTAGTCACGCACCCTCTTCAAAAGGCGGTTGGCCACGCGGGGAGTGCCGCGGGAGGCTCCCGCAATAACCCGGGCCCCTTCAGGATCGACAGCAACATCAAGGATTCTTGCCGAGCGGGTGATAATCTCGATCAGTTCTTCGGGGGTGTAAAAATCAAGCCGGTCGACGATGCCGAAGCGATCGCGCAGCGGAGAGGTGAGCGCCCCCGCCCTTACCGTAGCTCCGATGAGGGTAAAGGGAGGCAGTTCGAGACGAAGCGAGCGGGCTCCCGGACCCTTGCCGATGATAATATCTAGAGCAAAGTCTTCCATTGCCGGATAAAGGATCTCCTCGACAGTGCGGCTAAGGCGATGGATTTCGTCGATAAAGAGCACATCGCCGCGGCCAAGATTGGTCAGTATAGCCGCCAGGTCGCCGGGTCGCTCAATGGCTGGTCCAGCGGTAATCCGGATGTTAACTCCCATTTCCCCGGCAATGATATGCGCCAGGGTGGTCTTCCCCAGGCCCGGCGGCCCGTAGAGAAGCACATGATCCAGCGCTTCCTGGCGCTCCAGCGCCGCAGTGATATATATGGAAAGCTTCTCTTTTATCTTCCCCTGGCCGATAAACTCTTTTAGCGAGCGGGGCCGCAGCCCCAATTCAAACTGGGGATCATCGTCGCGGCGCCGCTTTGCCGATACAATTCTCTCTTCTGCCATTTTTCTCCTCTCTTAACCGCTCTTGCCCTGGCCTCCGGCCAAAGTATTTAAGGCTTTTTTCAAAAGCTCTTCACTGGTGAGGCCGCCTTCGTTTGCGGCGGCTTTGTTTACCGCCGCCGCCGCTTCGGCGCGGGAATAACCAAGCGCCGCCAGCGCCTCGATGATCTCCGCCCGCTGCGTGACGGGGCCGTCCGGGGCGCCGCTTAAGGCCAGCTGCTCCGGAGAGTAGAGCCGGGGCAGCTTCTCTTTCAATTCGAAGATGAGCCGCTGGGCCAGCTTCCGGCCGATTCCCGGGGCCTGGCTGAGGGTAGCGATATCTTCTTCGAAAACAGCGGCACAGAGCTGGGGCACCGTGAATGTGCTGAGCAGCGCCAATCCGTTGCGCGGCCCAAAACCGGACACCCCGGTAATCAGATTAAAGAGATTTCGTTCCTCGGCGCTGGAAAAACCGTAAAGGCGAAATTCGTCGTCCCGAAAGACGAGCCTGGTATAGAATTTCACCTCGGTACCGATAAGCTGCTCCAGTTTTTCGGCAGCATCCGGGACCTCAAGAGCAAGCCCCACCGCCCCCACTTCCACGACTGCCTGCCCGGGAGCGAGGGCGAGCAGCTTCCCGCACAGGTATTCGATCACTTTTTGCTGCTCCCTCCGATTGCTTCATGGTAGCGGCGGTGCTGCAGGTGGCATAGGGCCACCGCCAGCGCATCAGCCTCATCATCAACAGCCGGGCACTCGGGCAGCCGCAGCAGCATCTGGACCATTTTCTGGACCTGTGATTTGCCGGCCGCGCCGTATCCGGCTACCGCCTGTTTTACTTGCAGCGGGGTATATTCAAATAGGGCCAGCTTGTTTTTCGCCGCCGCGAGGATAACAGTCCCCCGCGCTTCGCCAACCTGCAGCGCAGTGCGCACATTCTTGCAAAAAAAAAGTTGTTCTACGGCCATGGCCGCGGGCCGATATTGCGAAATCAATACGTCAACAGAATTAAAAATTTCTTCCAAGCGCATGGGAGACTCTTTATCCCGGGTTGTCCGGATGCACCCCGAAGCTAATCGGACAAAGCCGCCATCTTTCTCCTCCACCAGGCCGTAACCGGTTATGGCCAGCCCCGGATCGATTCCCAGTATAACCATGGAACCACCAGCAATCTCTATTTATTAGATTTTATACTATTCTTTAGCCGGAGCGGCAAATCCTTTTTGATGCTGTTACGAAAAAAGCGCCGGATTTAACACCGGCGCTTTGTTTCAGCAGCCACAAGAATTTAGCTCGTGTATTCCTGCAAAATATCATGAAGCTCATCCAATGACTCTAAAACCACACCTTCTTCGAGCTGCTCCCTGATGTCATCCCGCACCGGGTAAGGGGTTAGTTTAAGGATTTTCCCTTCCGGGGGCCTTCCTTCAAATACGGCTATTTTATCATCGACACCGTCATTAAAAATTCCGAGGTAGTAGCGGCCTTTACAATCAGAGCAGAGATCGTCAATGTAGGTAAAGGTAAAATAAGAGCCCTCGGATCCCACCCGCATATTGGCCAGGAACCATCCTGCAGTATCCTTCAGGAAAGACATGATGTTTTGAACGCTGGTGTTGTTTTTATGCAGCGCCACTACCATCTCAACCAGGGCTGCCGGAGGCAGTTCCAGGTCCGGCGGGATGCTGGCAGGTTCATAAACGGCATGATGTTCACAGTAGCGGTAGAGATACTGCACCAGGTATGGTTCGCGCTCGGGCAGCTCCGGGCCCGTCTCAACCTCCTCGTGAGAACCTCGATGCAGAAGTTCAACCAGGCTGATATCCCGGGTGTAAGAGATCACCAGGAGCAGCGGTCCCAACCCCACCACAATGAGCAACAGCACAAATCCTGCCCATAACAGCCCACGGATGCGCCTGTTTCTCTTATCCTGTTCTGCCAATAAAGTCATCCTCCCGGGAGAATTATTGAACCTATAATTCCCCACGGCAGGATAATTTATACATTTGCTTTTTTGATCCGGTTTATTCTATAAGTTCATCGGGAATATCAAAATTGGCATAGACATTTTGCACATCGTCGTTTTCCTCAAGGGCTTCCATCAAGTTAAGAATGCGCTTGACCTCATCCGGATTATTTATCTCCACCGTGTTTTGCGGCAGCATGGTCACTTCGGCGCTTTCAACGGCAATGTTTTGCTTTTCCAGGTATTCCTTAACTTCTTCAAAAAGTTCGGGCGGAGTAGTGATACTGTAAGTGCCATCTTCATCTTTAACATCTTCCGCACCCGCCTCCAGGGCAATGAGCATTAAATCGTCTTCGCCAACCTGCAGTCCTTCTTTTTTGACGATAAATAGCCCTTTTCGCTTAAACATCCAGGAAACACAGCCCGACTCGCCGAGGCTCCCGCCATGGCGGGAAAAGATATGCCTGATCTCAGCCACCGTGCGGTTGCGGTTGTCTGTGAGCGCCTCGAGCAGCACCGCCACTCCCCCGGCGGCATAACCTTCGTAATTGACCTGTTCGTAGCTTTCACCCTCCAGGCCTCCGGCTCCTTTTTGAATCGCCCGCTGGATATTGTCATTGGGCATGTTGTTCTCCCGGGCTTTTTGAACTGCCAGGCGAAGGCGGAAGTTGGAATTAATATCGCCGCCTCCCTCCCTGGCGGCGACAATGATCTCCCGGGCCAGCTTGGTAAAAACCTTGCCTTTTTGCGCATCCATGCGCGCCTTGCGGTGTTTCACGTTTGCCCATTTTGAATGTCCGGCCACCATAATCCCTCCTTTCTTAAACTAACTTAAAATGGCCTTATTTCAGCACCAGCTCATTCATGGGGATAGGAAGCGCTTACCTGCGTCTTGATACCGCCGCGGGGGTTGAAATTTCCGGTGACAGTCATCGACACTGGATTTATCAGCGCAACCAGATCATCGAGAATTTGGTTGACCACGTCTTCCTGGATAATCCCCACGTTCCGGTAAGAGTTCAGGTAGTATTTGAGCGACTTCAATTCGACACAGGTTTCACGCGGCACATAGCTGATCCTCAGCTCCCCGAAGTCGGGCAGGCCGGTCCAGGGGCATACAGAGGTGAATTCCGGGAAGATTATATCCACCACGGAGCGCCGCCCAGCGTAGGCAAAGGGAACCGTCTCCAGCACCTCCCTGTCCACCTGTTCCGGCTTCAGCATGTCAAATCTTCTCTCTGAGTAACGATTATCTTTCACCTGCAATCACACCTTCCTTTCGCGCCCAGCGGACGGCTAAATAACAGAATGGGGTATCAGCAAGGGCCAGAATAAATTTAACCAGGTACTGCCCGGCAATCATATTGCCCAGCACAGAAAGCTCAACCGTGCCGGCAAAAGCGAGGGTGATAAAGATGACGCTGTCCAAAAGCTGGCTGGCCATGGTGGAGAGGTTGTTGCGCAGCCAGAGATGCTTCCCCTTTGTGACGCGTCGCCAGAAGAGAAAGGCCCACACGTCATGCAATTGAGAAACCAGGTAGGCAACCATACTCGCGGCGACAATGCGGGGGATCGTCCCCAGAATAGTCTCGTAGGCAGCCTGGTGACTCCAAAAGGAAGCCGGCGGCAGCACCCGGCCCAGGTAGAGATAGGCAGTCATCACCAGGTTCATAATGAACCCCAGCCAGACAATTTCATTGGCCTCTTTTTTACCCCAGACCTCGCTGACCGTATCGGTGATGACGAAAGTTACGGGATAGGCAAATACCGCCGCGGGAAGAACAAGCGGCCCCAGGGTAAATAGCTTGCCGGCAATAATATTAGATACCGTCAAGCAGGTAATGAATAGAGCGGTTAATAACCGCAGCTTTCTTTCCAAATTGACACCTCTTGTTTTTTATTAAGCAGGGTGTCCGCGACCTGCTGTTTACATTATAAATTATCTTGGCGCAAGAAGAAAGAGCGGCGGCAGCGCCGTTTCATCCGGTCATCACGATAAACGAATGCGCTGCCTTTATGTAAATCCTTCGCTAGGCTCAGGACAGAGTTCCTTTGGCTTAACGCTGGGGAAAAAAATAATTTCATAGAATAGCTTGGGGGAGCGCGAGGGAATAATAAGCAATACTGTTAAATAATGATTCACCATTCTTTTGGAGGTGTCATGGCAATGCAGATCAGCGGCAGAAACAAGCTTGCCGGAACAGTAGTAAAGGTTACGCCGGGCATTGTCACCGGCGAGGTTGAGGTGGATATTGGAAACGGCAACAGGATCGTTGGTGTAATTACCAAGCGCTCGCTGGATGAGATGCAGATCAAGGAAGGCGATGAGGTCACCGCGTTAATCAAGGCCACGTCAGTTATGTTTATTAAATAGGGCGGATAAGACCTCCCGCTAAAAAAAGTCACCCTTAAAACATAGAGGGTGACATTTAATGAGGGTGGTAAGAGGATAGATAAAGCAATTTTAAATGGAGCCATTTATTTTTTTAAATCCCCCCCGGCCCCCCTTTTCCAAAGGGGGGAGAACCAGGATGACCTTTTCCCAAGGGGGGATATTCAAAAAAGGAATAGAGGGGAGTGCTAATAGATCATCCGCCCTTCGATAAAGGCTTGCGTGCGCTCATCCCGGGGCGACGTGAACATTTTTGATGTCTCTCCGGTTTCCACAACTTGCCCGTCGTAAAGAAAAACCGCTTCATCGGTCAGGCGGCGGGCCTGGAAGATATTATGTGTAACGATGATAATGGTTACTTCCATGGTTTGCTTCAACTGCAGGATCATCTTCTCCATCAGTTCAACGTTGGCCGGGTCAAGATTGGCCGTCGGTTCGTCAAGAAGCAGTAGTTTCGGTTTGAAGGCCACCGCCCGGGCCAGGGCCACACGTTGCGCCTCGCCGCCCGAGAGCGTCCCCGCATGGCGCTCCTTCATGTGAGGAAGGCCGATCTGTTCAAGCAGGGCCGAAACCCTTTTCTTAATTTCTTCCCGGCTGTAACCACGCGTTCTCAACCCGTAGGCAATATTCTCCCTGACCGTGGTGCTAAAGAGAAGAGGTTTTTGAAAAACGAGGGTCATCTGCCTCTGCAAGGCCAGGCGGGCCGGACCGTTGGGAGGAATGGGACGGCCCTCGAAGTAAATAGTCCCCCGGTCGGGTTCGGTCAATAGATTGATTATCCGGAGCAGGGTTGTCTTGCCGGCGCCGCTGGGTCCGATGATCCCGTAAATTTTGCCGCGTTCAAAAGCAAGCGTCCGGACATTTAGCACTTCCCTGTCGTAGCTTTTTACAATATTTTTTAGGTCAAGGAAGGCGGTGTTGCCGGCAGGATTATAAATGGACTTCTCCCCCCCTCTGAACACGATAGAGGAAGGCATTGATCACAAACGAGAGTGATAGCAGGATTAGCCCCAGTCCGATGGCATACTCGAAATTCCCCTTCCTCGTTTCCAGAACAATCGCCGTGGTCATCACCCGGGTGTGCCCCTCGATATTGCCTCCCACCATCATCACGGCCCCCACCTCGGCAATTACCCTGCCAAAACCGGTGACCACCGCGCCCAACAAAGAAATCCGCGATTCCCGAACCACGGTCCAGGCAGAGAGCAGCGGCCCGGCACCGAGTGAACGGGCGGTCTCCTCCACCTCTTTGCCCCTGCTTCTCACCCCGACCATGGTCAACCCGGTTACGATGGGCAGGGCCAGGGTCACCTGAGCAATGATCATGGCAACGGGGGTATAGAGCAACCCCAGCACTCCCAGCAGGCCCATGCGGGAAAGAAGCATGTAGATCACCAATCCCGCCACCACCGGCGGCAGGCCCATCAGGGTATAGATGACCTTGTTGACCAGGGCGGTTTTCTTCTCGGGCTTCAAGCCCAGCCAGGTTCCCAACGGAAAACCCAGCAGGGTGGAGATAATGATGGCCGCCCCGGATACCCGAAGGGATAGAAAGACTATTTTTATGAGCTCCGGGTCGAGCCTGATGATCAGGGTAAAGGCCTCCAGAATCCCTTCAAGTAACCGGGGCATTTTTTCACTCCTTACTGCAACAGTAAATCTCCGAATAGTCTACTAAGTTAAAGTTATGTTGTCTATTCCTCCAGCCCAAAGCCGGGGAAAAAGAGTGTTTCTCCTTCCTTCGTAAAACCGGCAATCAACTCCTGGCCTTCGTCTGAAGTCAGGAAGTCGATATATTTTTTCGCCAGGTCATATTTAACGTGCTCATGCCTTTCCGGATTGACCGCCATAACCCCGTACTGGTTAAAGAGGGCGGGATCGCCTTCAAAGACAATTACCAGGTCGAGGTCCTTCTTTAAAGAGACATAGGTACCGCGGTCGGTAATGCAGTAAGCTTCCTTCTCGTGCGCCATTCGCAAGGTGTCGCCCATGCCCGATCCTGCGGAGACATACCATTCCTGACCTTCGGGAGCAACTCCCGCCGCCTCCCAGAGCCTCAACTCAAGGCGGTGTGTTCCGGAATCATCGCCCCGGGAGATAAATTCTGCATCTCCGCTGGTTAGTTTTTGCAGGGATTCAAGGGCATTTCCCGCCTCCTTCAATCCGCAAGGATCGGCTTCCGGACCGACAATAATGAAGTCGTTATACATCACATCAACACGATCGACAAAGTAACCCTCTTCGACCAGCCCCAGTTCCGCCTTGCGGTCATGAACCAGCAGCACGTCGGCATCGCCGTTCTTGCCGTGCTCAATGGCCTGGCCGGTCCCCATTGAAACCACCTTCACTTCAATCCCGGTCTTTTCTTTAAAAATAGGGTTCAAGTAGTCGAGCAGTCCGGAATCATAAGTACTGGTGGTTGTGGCCAGGGTAATTTCACCGCCGGGCTCCTCCTCCTTCGGAGCACACCCAATTGCCAGCAGCGCAGTAACCAGGACCAGGGCCGCCAGCAGGCCAAAAACTTGGAAAATTTTATTTTTATCGAACAAATTCCTCATCTGCCTTTCTTTAAATTCGTTTCCAGGGCGTTGTGCCCAACCCCCACTGAAAAACGATCAAAATCGGCACCTATCACTATACGCCCGCAACCACCTCCCGGAAATAAAAAATCACCGCGTCCCAAAGTGGATTCGGTGATAATTATGTAGCTGAACAAACCTTCTTTCCACTCTGGGAGGCATAACCGTTTCCAGTTATACCCTACCGTCCACGGCTCATGGCATGAGCTTTAGAAGCCGCGGATCGAAGGCCGGAAATTGGCCTTTTTGCAGGATCCTGTCCATTATTGCAGCGGCCAGGTATTCCTCATAAGGCCCTTCCTCTTAAAGTCATTATATAGCAACGGGGGCACTTAATCAAGCTGTATGGGCAGCTTTTTCGACAGAAAATTGTGCAGCGCATCACCCGCCCGGCTGAGAACTCTACGGTGATGCCGGATCAGGTAGAGCCGGCGGGTCAAAGCAAGGCCTGCCGGCTTATAAACGCTTATCAGGTCCGCCCTGAAATAATCTTCGGCCGAGAGCCTGGATACCAGCGAGATTCCGAGCCCATACCGTACGCTTTGCTTTATCACTTCCAGGTTGTCCATGTATATAATTCCTGCAAAATCGGAAAATCGCATATCTGTTTTTAAAAGAGCTCTCTCAAAAAAGCGGCGGGTAGCCGATCCTTCTTCCCGGAGCAACAGGGGATAGGGAAAACAGGAGGCCAGGTCAACTATGCCCCTGCCTGAAGAATCCTCTTTAATCACCTTTTGATCCAGCAAACCCGGAGGTGTAATAAGTACAAGTTCATCTTCAGCAAAAACAGCGCTCTCCAGCCGTTCTTCCGCTGCCTCTTCACCAATCAAGCCCAGTTCAACGTTGTAATCAAGAATTTTTTCCACTACCGCCGCCGAATCCATAATCGCCAGGTTGAGCGTCACCCCGGGGCAGCACTCCCGGAAGCGGGCCAGCAGCGGGGGCAGCAGGTAGATCCCCGGCACCGTGCTCGCCGCCATCCGGACCGTCCCGGCTAGCCTGCGAGTGCCCGGCGCCAGTTCAGCCAGCGCAGCTTCGTGAAGATTAAGCATCTTCTGGGCGTAATCCATAAATAAGATGCCTTCTGCGGTTAAAGCCAGCTCGCGGGGGTGCGAGCGATCAAAGAGGATTACATCCAGTTCTTCTTCCAGCGCCTTGATCCGCGCGCTCACACTGGGCTGGCTGATATACATCTGCTCAGCTGCCCGGGAAAAGCTTTTCAGCGCTGCTGCATTTAGAAATATTTTTAACTGCTGAAGGTCCATCTTGTGCCGCCTTTTTCTTTTATTATAACTTTTTCCTGGACAAAACGTCTACCGGATAGCCCCTCTTCCCCTTTACCTTTTCACCCCAAATGAACACACACCTTGAATTACCCATCTATCAAAGCCGCTATTAGTAATAGTAATCTTCATTGGGTTCTCCATTATTAATTGCTATTTGTCAGATAATTAGCCGGAGCTTACAATGAATGTAAATAAATCAAGACTAAAGGACTGATAAAATGCGCGAGAAAATGCCCATCATTGTTGCCGGGGCCGTAACCGGCCTCTGTGCTGTAATCCTGGTTTTGCTGGGGAACCCTGCGAATATGGGCTTCTGCATCGCCTGCTTTCTGCGCGATATCGCCGGAGGCCTGGGACTGCATCGTGCCGCCGTGGTCCAGTATTTGCGGCCGGAAATAGCCGGCCTTATCCTCGGCGCCTTCATAACATCGCTGTTCGCTAAAGAGTTCAAGGCTGGCGGAGGGGCCAGTCCGCTGCTGCGCTTCATACTGGGGATGCTCATGATGAGCGGCGCGCTGATCTTTCTCGGCTGCCCGCTGCGCATGATCCTGCGCCTGGCCGGCGGGGATTGGAACGCCCTGGTCGCCTTGCCGGGATACGTAGCCGGCGTCTGGATCGGAGTTTTCTTCCTGAAAAAAGGATACTCCCTTGGGCGAAGCCAGGAACAGCCCGCTGTAAACGGCTATGTGGCCCCCTTTATGGCTCTAGCCCTCCTGGTTCTCGCAATCGCTGCGCCTGCTTTTATCTTCTTTAGCACGGAAGGGCCGGGGGCAATGCACGCTCCCCTGGCGGCCGCCCTGGGAGCAGGACTCCTCGTGGGAATACTCGCCCAGCGTTCCCGCCTCTGCACCATGGGCGCCATCCGCGACCTGATCCTCTTTAAAGAAAGCCACCTCTTTCTCGGCGTCGCCTCTATCTTCATCGCAGCCTTAATCGGCAACCTGATCGCCGGCAAATTCATGCCCGGATTCACCGGTCAACCGGTTGCCCACAATGACGCCCTCTGGAACTTCCTGGGAATGAGCGTGGTCGGATGGGCCGCCGTCCTCGCTGGAGGCTGCCCGCTGCGGCAGCTCATTCTTGCAGGGGAAGGCCAGGGAGATGCCCTGTTTACCGTCCTGGGGATGATCACCGGGGCGGCGCTGATCCATAATTTTGGCCTGGCTGCAAGCGCACAGGGTGTCCCTGCTGCCGGAAAGTGGTCGCTGCTAATCTCCGCAGCACTCTTGATAATTATCGGCGCAGGCAATATATACCGTACCGCTGCCGGGCGGAATAATAAAACAGCCAGCGCCTGACGCCTGGCGCCTTGTTTATAAATCGGTTAAAATGGTGCAAAAACTAAAGGTGTTGTTGTAGTGGCCAATTACTGCTACCTGACTTTCCCGACAACCTATTTTGTTCTCCGCGCCGAGGTGGTGCTGCAGGAAACAAATCTGAGCTTTAAGCTGCTCCCGGTGCCCCGCAGCATCAGCTCCAGCTGCGGCACCGCCCTGCGCTGCTCCTGTGCCGACCTGGATGCGATTAAGAATGCCCTGCAGAAAGCGGCCGTGGAGATAGAAGGCTGCTTTGAACTTGCCGAGAAGGAGCGGCCCAACCGGCCGGTTAATCGAAGAAAGAAGATGGAATCATGAAAGGAAATAAACGCAATCTCTATTTTGACAATGCGGCAACCAGCTGGCCAAAGCCGGAACCGGTTTACGGCGCCGCTGAAATTTTCATGCGCCAGATGAGCGGAAACCCCGGGCGGACCGGTTCAACCCGGACCATCGAAGCCGATCGGCTGGTCTACCAAACCCGCGCCGCCCTGGCCCGCCTTTTTCACGCCCCCGATCCCTCCCGGATTGTCTTTGCCCTCAACGCCACAGATGCCTTGAATATGGCCATAAAAGGGATCATCGAGCCGGGAGATCACGTCCTTTTTACGGCCATGGAGCATAACTCGGTCCTGCGCCCCCTGGGCGGGCTTAAAAAAGCTGGGCTCATCAGCGCCACGATGATCCCCTGCTCTAAGGAGGGGGCTACCGACCTCGATTTCCTGGAAAAAGCCTTTAAGCCGCGCACCCGCCTGCTTATCGTCAATCACGCCTCCAATGTCTGCGGCACAATCGCCCCCATTGACGAGCTGATCGCCATCGCCCACCGGCGCGGCGCTTTTGTCCTTGTGGACGCCGCGCAGAGCGCCGGCGTGCTCCCTATCGATGTTCAGGCATCGCAGATTGATCTGCTGGCCTTTACCGGACACAAGGGGCTCCTGGGACCGGCGGGAACCGGAGGTCTCTATGTCCGTCCCGGTTTAGATCTGAAGCCGTGGCGGGAAGGCGGCACCGGCAGTTTCTCGGAAATGGATCTCCAGCCCGAATCCATGCCCGAGCGCCTCGAAGCGGGAACTTTAAACAGCCCCGGCCTGGCCGGACTGCTTGAAGGAGTTAAGTTTATAGAGGAGATGGGCCTGGATCAAATCCGGAACCGGGAAATGGAGCTCTACGCATACCTGCGAGATAAACTCTCCCGGATTCCCGGAATAGAGCTGTACAGTCCGGAGGATCCCTCACGCTGCGCCGCGGTTCTTTCCCTGGTCATGAAAGATATTGACTGCGGAGAGCTGGGATACATTTTGGAAAGCGCCTACGGGATCCTCTGCCGGACGGGTCTGCACTGCGCCCCCATGGCGCACCGGGCTTTAGGAACCTTCCCCGAGGGAACAGTTCGCTTAAGCCCCGGCTACTTTACCCGGAAGGAAGATATCGATTACCTTTACGGCGCCCTGGAAGAGATCGCCGCTCTGAAAAGCTGAAAAACAGCATGCCCAGATCATGCATTAAAATTTTTTGAGGAGTGATAAAAAATGAAAATAATTGATAACCGCGGTCTAAACTGCCCCGAACCGGTTCTCCGGACAAAGAAAGCGTTCTCTGAAAATCCGGAAGGGGTAATCTCTATTGTCGATAACGAAGCCGCCCGTGAAAACGTAATCCGCATGGCTAAAAGAGAGGGGTTTTTTGTGCGCTGGGAAGAGAAAGAGGAAGCCTACCATATTTATATTACTCGCGGCACAGAGGTGCCGGTTGAGAAGACGGCGTCAACTCCCTCTGCAACTTGCTGTAATGCATCCGGCGGCTGCACCTCCAATGACCAGGTAATCCTCATCGCCGCCGAGCAGTTTGGGCAAGGCAGCGAGGAGCTGGGCCGGCTGCTCATGCGCAACTATCTCTACACCCTGACTAGCCGTTCAGACTTTCCCAAAACCATTATCTTTATTAACGGCGGGGTTAAGCTGTGCACAAAAGGTTCACCGGTAATCGAAGAGCTGCGGGAACTGCAAAATAAAGAGGTGGAGATACTCGCTTGCGGCACCTGCCTTGACTATTACAATTTAAAAGAGGAGCTTTCAGCAGGAACGATTTCCAACATGTATGAAATCGCCGATCGGCTCATGGCGGCATCACGGGTCCTCTCGCTGTAGCGGTCCGGCCGGCGGCAGCCTGGCAGGGCGCCGCCGGCAGAGGCCGGCTATGGAAGCGTGAACAGCAGATCGAGCTTGCCTGTTAAAAGGAGATAGATTCCCAGAAACATATTTAAGGCAGTAAAAAACAGGCCAATACCGTTCAAGAAAATTCCGGCCCTGGCCAGATCGCGGCGGGAAGAGGGTAAACCGGTAATGCCCAGGGTTAAACCGGCAATGCCCAGGGGCATACCCAGCAGCGGTAATACCCAAGCCGCCAGCATCATAATCCCGCAAATTACGGAGCTGCGGGCTGTCCTGTACATGTCAGGAGCGGCAGTGCTCCTGTCCTGTTCACCGTACATGGGACCACCTCACTTAACCGCAATTTTACCATAACTGCCTGTACCGGACAACGCAGATCCTGGAACGGTATCTCCCACGCTAACACTATTCTCAAAGCTGGAGCGGGCGCAGGAATTTGCATCTTTCGAGCGAATGTACTGTAGCATATATACCTACATAGTTCAGAAGGAGCATATACATGGCCAACAACAAGCTAATCTATCTACTAATGGTCCTGGTAGCATTCTTTTGGGGCGGCACCTTTAATGCAGCAGGCTTCGCCCTGGCTGACTTCCACCCGCTGACCGTCGCCTTCCTCCGCTTCGCCGTTGCCACCGCCATTCTCTTTTTGATCTACCACCGCGAATTATTCAGCACGCCGGTCAAAATAAAAGACTGGTTTAATTTTTTTCTACTGGGCCTTACCGGAATTTTTGGCTACAATGCTTTTTTCTTGTACGCCATGCAACACACATCACCGGTAAACGCTTCTTTAATCGTAGCAACCAACCCCATAGTTACCGCAATTATAGCAGCGCTTCTATTAAAGGAGAAGCTCACTCCTCGACTCGCCTGGGGAGCCTTGCTTTCCATGATCGGTGTAGTGCTGGTGATCAGCAAAGGTTCCTGGCAAGTAATCAGCTCGCTTGAATTTAACTTTGGCGATATCCTCACGCTGGGATCTGTAATCAGCTGGTCTCTTTACGCAATTGTCGGCAAAACTGTCAGCGACAACTTTTCACCGGTAGTGACCACATTTTATGGCTTCCTCACCGGCACCTTGATCCTGCTCCCCTTTGGCGTCTTCTCCAGGCCGGGGCTGGAAGCCATTCCAAATGCCAGCTGGCCGGCAATTACCGCTATTCTCTACCTGGCTTTAATCGGTTCGCTGCTGGCTTTTATCTGGTGGAACAAGGGCGTGGCCGTCCTTGGAGCAAGCCGCTCCTCTATTTTTATTAATTTAATCCCGGTAGCCACAATTATTATCTCTCTTTTCATGCACGAACCCGTCACCCCGGTGCAGATAGCCGGCTGCGTTCTGGTCATCGGCGCGGTCATGCTGACCACAGATCGCCAGCCCGCCCCGGCAGTGGAACCGGAACGAACTTGCGGGAAAGATAAATCCAGCAAAGAAGCGCTGCCACATTAGAAGAAATTGTGCATATGCTTTACAGGCGAATGATTGTGGTGTTATATGCGAAAGCCGGCTGCAAAGCCCGGCTGTTTCGGGCGGGGCATGCCCCGCCCCTACAAATCTTTGCGAATTTAATTGCCTGTTACGATATGTCTGGCGGCTGTTAACGTAAACCACCAAATGTCAACGAGCCCTAATACCCCAGGTTTATGGAACAAGGTCATCAAAGCTGTAGGGGCGGCCCACGGGCCGCCCGAACCCTTAACATAAACAATACAAATGCCGCGTATAGAACGGGATGGATGAAACCCAATTGAACGTTTAGAGGTTAGAATTGAGAGGTTCACCGGAGATGCATATGCCGGGATTACCCATTATTTCATCATGGGTATCCTTTTATCATCCCGAGCATCTTTTTGTCACCCTTAACATCTTTTTTTGTCAATCCTGAGCGAAGCGAAGGACCTCCAAACCGGGCTGCCGCCTAGCAGCAAGGGTCTCAGAATGAAAACAAGGGGCTGCCCTTTGGGACATCCCCTATTTGCGGGCGGGGATGGAACCCCGCCCCTACCTGTTAGGCGAGGATCAAACCCTACGCATACAAATATAAAGCAGGGGCTCTAACCCGCCCCTTGTCAGGTGGCGGAGCCCCCGCACGGGCTAGGGTGAAACCCTGCCCATAAACTTTGTTTTCTTTACCAGTTTTCAGCCCTGAGTTCGTAATGTGCCTGCGGGTGCTTGCAGGCCGGGCATACTTCGGGAGCTTTCTTGCCGGTGTGGATATAGCCGCAATTACGGCATTTCCAGGCCACTTCCTCATCCCTCTCGAAGACCTTGCCTTCCTGAAGGTTTTTCAGCAGGACCCGGAAGCGTTTTTCATGCTGCTCTTCCACCCTGGCGATAGCCTCTAATACATCTGCTATTTCGTCAAAGCCCTCTTCGCGCGCATCAGCGGCAAAGCGCCTGTACATGTCGGTCCATTCATAGTTTTCGGCATCGGCGGCCGCAGCCAGGTTCTTCTCCGTGTTTCCAATGCCATCAAGAAATTTAACCAGCATCTTGGCATGCTCTTTTTCATTATCGGCTGTCTCGAGGAATATGGCGGCAATCTGCTCGTAACCCTCTTTTTTTGCCTGGCTGGCGTAGTATGTATAGTTGTTCCGGGCCATGGATTCGCCGGCAAAAGCCTCCTTTAAGTTTTCCTCTGTTTTAGTACCCTTTAAGTTTTTCATTTCTATCTCCTTTCTGTGCAACTTTTTCATCTACTATCTTAACAAATCTACTCTAAAATTGCCATACTACTAACTCTAAAAACCCGCTGAGATTGCAAAATCACGGGACACAACGTAAAGACTGTAAATATGAACCCATTACGGAATGCCTCTATATGGATATTCTGGAATTGACAAGCCAATTAGTCTATTGCTATTATTACAATAGGTAATATTTCTATTTGATAAGTTAAATATGAAATTTTTAATTTTCAACATTAGAGGGGAGGTGAGATTAGTTGAATACAAAGAAGAAAGTATTTATTGCAATAACAATAACTGTAATGATTGCACTGCTATCTATTCCCACAGCTTCTGCATATTGGTACCAAACCAAAGTATACTCTGTATCAAAAGATTATAGTGATACGCAAGATCTTTCGCCTCCAGGATCCGCTGCAACAGGATTTGCTATATTCAATAAATTAAGCAGAAGTGTGGAAACCAAAGTAAATGGAATAGGGACCACATCGGTTAAGGTAACTTCCTACTGGCAGGGAAATAATAATCTTGCAGATTATAAGGAGGACATCGGTCAAAAGTCAGTAAAAGCTATTGCTAGGGGTTCTATCCTTACAGGTACAAAACAGACACACCACCAGGCATGGGCTTACCATTTCAGCGATTATAGAGCTCAAAGATGGCTGGGTGGCAATTAGTAAACGTCATCGGGAGCAGGTGCTATGCACAAAGTGCAAGGCCCCTGCTCCCCTTCCAAGGAAGGGCGTTATAAATGCTGCGGATAATTGGCAACAACCTTAAGCAATTTATTGTTTCCTACCGGCTAATTTTTGTGCTGTTCATGATGAGCCAGGTGGTATCCACCCTCGCTGTAATGTATTTGTACGGCAACATTTCATTTCTTCAAAAAGAATCAATCGAATATAACGAAAGCATTCGGACTTTTACCATTAATCCCGTATCAAAGTTTGACTCTTCATTGGACAAGCATTTAACGGATATTACAAAGGAGAAAAAAGACTTAATCCGCCATATAACTGTGGAGTTAGATGGCCCGGTCAGAGCATTTTTCACTTATCCCAGAACAAATTCTGTAAGCTTCGGCCGTTTTTTTAACGAAAATGATTTTAACCTGGGGAAAAAACAGATCATCATAGGAGACAACCTTGTGGAAGGCTCCAAAAAAGTAGGTGATATATTTGCCCTGGATGATCAGCACTACGAGATAATTGGAATTTATTTTTTCGGATCTTATCACGAGATACCCTACAAGTCTATTGAAAATACTGAAAGTATTACCGCAGTGTCTCTGGTTCTGGAAGAAGCTCCTGACCAGAAGCAGGTAGTGGATTGGCTGGAATATTTGCACAGCAAATTTCCTAATGCCATCATCAGCGAACCCGAACTGCCTGACCTGGAGGATTCTGCGCGCAACCTGTACGAACAGATCTCCTACATAGCGATCGGCTTAATTGCAGTATTGAATTTTTCTTATCTGTACAGGTATATCTTGTTAAGGCGAAAAGATCAGTATGCCACCCTTAGAATATGCGGCTGCAGCAATATCAAGGGGACAGCCATTTATTTGATCGAAGTACTGGTATTATCAACCGCGCAATTTATCTTCAGCGGCATTGTATTCCATAGCCTGGCTTCACCCCTGTTTACCGTCATAAATGAAAATCTGAAATATGTGCTGGGGGTAGGTGACTATTTAACACTATATGTAATATATACCGGGGTGATATTGCTGATCTTTACTCCTACTATTGCAGGCTATAGCCGGCAGATGCCCGCTGCCTTGAGAAAGGATTTCCTATGAAATATTTAATCTTGGGATTTAACCTTTTTTGCAGGAATATAATTTTAAACTTAATACTGGTTTTACAGTTGGTTGTGGCAACTGTTCTGATCAATATGGCCCTGGGTCTCATCAATTCCTACTTTATTATCCAAACATATTTTGAAAAAATAGCCGATGAAAAAGGGGCCTATTTTATGCCGTTAACAGAAGCCATCCATAATCCTCATCTCGATGTAGATAGCGATATAGATGATGTTCTGGCAGAGTTGAAGGAAGTTAAAGAGGTTTCAACTATATATAAATATTATTTCAAAAAGGACGGGAATTGTTATCTGGCAACTTCTTACGACAGCTATATATCAAGAAAGATCAAACTTGCCCTTAGCAAGGGAGTATGGTACAGCGACTCCCAGGTAGAAGAAGGTATTGTTCCGGTAGTGGTAAGCAGCCAAAGCAAGGGTTTTGAAATTGGCCGGGTCATACCCGTAACCATATATGATCCTTCAAATGATCCTTCCGGCGAGGAGCCGGCTGTCAAGCTGAAGGTTGTAGGTGTTTTAAAGCCGCCCCCTTACATATTGTCATACAGCGGCGGCGGCAGCGCTACCTCCAGCGATCGTATTTTTAATCGCTACAACGAGAAATTTGTAGGGGCACCCGCCATCATATTTGAAAGAAGCGCCCTGGGAGAGTACACGGACTATTACTTGCACAGGGATCCTTTTCTCATGGTATTCTTTAACGACAGCATCACCGAAGCCGTTTATAACAATAATCTGGAAAAGATGGCGAAGCGCGGGTTTGTCCAACCCATAGATCAAATGTATCTTGAAGGGGAAAAAAAGATTAAAGACGAAATCAAGTACAAGCTTCCCCTCATTATATGCATCCTTTCTATTTCACTGATCGGAATGGTGAGCCTCAATATTCTTAACACGTTATTGCATCGCAAGGTCTTTGCCATATTCTACATTTGCGGCAGCAGGTGGAAAAATTGCCTCTGGATATTGCTGGCCTACATGTTGTTTATGGTATTCCTGTCACTGTTGATCCTGCTCGTAATATTTTATCTGGCAACTCAAAATGGCACCATAATCGATATGGGAATATATATCTCTTTCAACAATGTATTGGTGACTTTCGGGGTAAATCTGGCCATAATCATCCTATCGCTTGTTATTCCCAATATAATCTTGAAAAACACCTACCCCATCCAGATCATCCGGGGCAACTAAATATATTGTTTTAAAAGGAGGTTAACTGTGGGCAAAAGGAAAATTTTTAAGCTGGGAGTGCTTCTGTTACTCATAAGCCTGCCATCCTCGTTCGTAATGGCTGCCTGTTTTGAATCTATTGTTTATCCATTGGATAACCTGTTGCGTGTGTCAAGTAACATTGGTCCGGCTGAAACCCTACTTGAAATCAATCAACGCTCCATAAAACTCACTCCTTATAAGCACATGTATACTGATGAGGCCTCCTTCCATGAGTATTTAGATAAACTGGAGAATAGATTGGCCTCCTTTGAAGGATACATGGGTATTACAGGCATAAATTTGCCCCCCAGGGGACTCAGCATGTATTATAAAGAAAGCGGGGAGGTTACCTTTAGAAAAATACACGATGAACAACTGGGCACATTCGATTTCGACCATTCCATACAAACCTCGGATATTATTGTGGTAGATCACACCTTAATAAAAATGGACCTTATTCCCGGATTGGATGAAGCGATATTTGGCAAAGAATACATGTTAACCGAAGAAATACCGGTACTGGTTGGCGGAAAAGAAGCAAAATATGCCAGGGTCGGTGAGGTGTATCCTACTGTTTTGTCTCCCCGTACGGAGGCTAATGTGATCGATATTGTTGAAGAAAAAATCGTCAATTGTAAAGTTGTTGGTATTGTGGATATGCTTCTACCCCTGGAGGGAATGGTGTTTTCCACAACCCCAAAAGAAATCGTGATTATGCCAAAAGTTGTTAACGCCGATGGCACAAGCTGCGGAGACTTCATGCCGTCAGAAGTTACTATAGTGTTTAAACAACCGTTATACAATCAATTGGAAGAGCTGGCCGAAGTTTTAAAGGAATTTGGAAACATTAACTGGTTGGCAAGCCGTGAGTTTATATCCCTAATTGTTTCCCAAAGCCACACGGTAAGGAATAATGCCGTGCAAATACTGATGGCTTTAATTTCATTAATCTTTTTGCTGTTGATGTTGTTTTATCTAGTTACAGGACTTGCGCATAGATACCTGCCCGGTGCCCTCCCAAAGATAGCGGCAGTTGCAGCATTTTCAGGCTTATGTTATGTATTAACCGGAAAAATGATTGATACAAATTTTATCCCCTCTGTTTTATATCAAGTCCTTAGTCACAGCCCCTTGTACAATTTGCTGACAGATTTAGACATGGTGATCCTCCATGAAGTTTCTCCCGGCCTAATTTACAGGGTGCTTTTAATTACCATTTTATTGCTGGCCCTGGCGTTGATTGCATCTATTCTTTTCCGTTCAAAAGAGAAGGAATATAATTAAGGCCAGATCCCTGCAAAATCCAAGAAATTTAATGGTTGAATCATGTTCCGAGGGTTATTAAACTGCTCATTGGTCCTGGTGATATGAAAAATTCGGGGGCGCATAGCGAAAGCCCGGCTTTCGGGCCGGGCTTTCATCAAAGTAGCTTTCCGGCGGGGACCTACTCTCCCGGGGGCTCGCGCCCCGAGTACCATCGGCGCTGGAGGGCTTAACGGCCGTGTTCGGGATGGGAACGGGTGTGGCCCCTCC
>JAKPEE010000087.1 GCA_029552125.1 Bacillota bacterium
CCCCATGGGCGTCCTGCCGTTCACCGGATGGGCGGTGATGGTCAGCTCCGGGGGCTTATGTTCATACCAGATAAACGTTACCACCACGGCCCGATCATTGGGCTCCACAGGCGGCGGCGGTTCTGGGGTCGGCGGCGGTTCTGGGGTCGGCGGCGGTTCGATCAGCTCATCCCGCAACTGCTTGGCAAGGCTGCTTAAGTATTGCACCTGCTGTTCTAATTGCTCGACCAAGTTTTCTTTTTCTTTTTTGCCCATCGATTCCGCTTTCCTTTTTTCAATAAACGAGACTACGATTTTGAATCTGGATTCAAAATACGCGAGACTACAGCTCAAACTAGAATCCGAAGCTCTTCCAGACTGTGAGCCATATCAACACAGGCACCAAAACGCAGATACCCAGGAACGCGTAGTAGAACAAGAGACAGACAAGAAAGCCCAGAGCCTCCAGCTCCGAGCTGACCCTGCCTGGCAGTAGGTTCAAAAAGGCGGCGAAAACACGGCCGCCAAACATAAAGGCGTAGATGCCTACCTGGCTCCAAATCCAGTACCCCAATACAGCAGGGATGATAGCCCCCAGATAGATTGCCACTTTGATCATTGTAACCCTTTCATTTTATGGGCCTGCCGTTCTATCAGGTCTCGGCTGCGGGGCTAGCGTGGGCTCCTCCGGCCGGCTAGCCGGTTTACGCTGCTCCGCCTCCTTACGCAGCTTATCGCGCAATTGGAAGCATTCTGAGGGCTTCGACTTCGAGTCGAACAGGAAGTCGAGATGCTCGTCCTTGGCCCACTGCCGGATGCGTGTTATCGGCACAAACCACCCCATATGGGTTACCACCTGCCCCCACGTACCAGCTACCCGACTCGGCACTCCGATAAAGCAATATTCACCATTGTGCTGGTAGAAGACAGCGCCGCCGGAATTGCCAAAGATAATCTGGGCGGACCCCATCCAATAGACCTTGTTGTCGATAACATCGTCCAAGTAGTTGATCATACCCTCGGTCACCACCGGCGGGTGGAGCAGGCTGCAACCGCAAGCCCAGATACGGTCAAAGATACGAATACCGACGTTTTCCGGCAGAAGCTTGGCTACATAGGGTATTTTCCGGCTGGTTTTCAGCCTCAGCAGGGCCAGATCATGCCCTCTGTCGTGAGCGACGATCTCCGCCTTGCAGGCGTCGGTGAAGTCCTGGCGGCTCCCGTTATCGTAGCGGAATATCTCCACAGTGACCTCGTCGTTGACCTCCTTCTTTACATCC
>JAKPEE010000094.1 GCA_029552125.1 Bacillota bacterium
TGAGGGCCACTATGCCGGCCTTATATGGGCCCTTCGCCGGCAGGCCTTGGATCAAATATGTGCTTAAAGAAATCGCCTCAGTGCAATGGCCGGCTTAAAAAAATGCGGGAGTTTCACCTACTAAGTCTTGACACAGTCATATTTAATCTCTTCATTGACATTTTCTATAGTAAAAGTTACGCTTCCGCTAGAATTATTGACTACCCAAAACAGTTGATCCCATTCAAAGCTGCTGTTTGGTGGAAACCCCGGGTCTGAGAAATTAAGATGCAGTGTACCGCTACTATTATCAATATAGCAAAAATCTGCATATTTTTCTGGATCACCTGGTTCTAAAGAAAGCAGGGCCTGATCACAAGAGACAATACTAATTACCGCAGGGCTAGTTGTCCTGGTATTGGAGTAAGACCAAACAACAGCGGCCATGCCGCAGAGAAGAAATATTAGCCAGATCAAGATCAAGGTTTTTTTCATCATTTACACCCCTATCTTTATTTTAGAATTATGTCTTTACTTTCTTCCACCCCTTGCCCTGGGAAGCCAAGTCGGGTCAATGATGCTACCTGGCGATACTAAATATAATATTGAACTTGTCAAGTGTTTTTCGCCAAAACCTGATCCATTGATGCCTGAAGCGCGGTTCCAGGAAGGGAATAATAAATATGGGCAGGGCAGGAGCCAAAGCGGCGGCAGCCAGGGCCAGCCAATAGTTTACCCGGGCCAAATAACCAATTATGCCGGGCGGCAAAAAAGGCAGAAACATTCCGACAACAATGCTGGCCTGGTATAAGCCCGGTTTTAAGGCATGAACTATTGCTGTCACCCTGGTTGCTTCTTCTCTGGCCAGGATAAAGCAGTTTTGATCCAGGACAACCTGGGGATCTGAAGAAACGGCATGGTAAATGGCCGGTATAAATCCGCTATTGCTTAGTTCGGCCAGTTCTATCTCGCGGGTTGTGCCCTGCTGGAGGATGCCTACGTCGCTGCCCATGAGTACGCCGGGGTGTTCTTCAACACCGTAGGGAAAGGTGATAAAGAGGCTGCCGGAGAGCATCAGGGAAGCCATCAGTACCGAAACGGCCAGGCCACCAAGGAAGCAAAGCTGGGCGGTAGTAATTTTTTCTTTACGCCGCTTTTTCTTCGAGGTAAAGATCTCGTCAAGTACCAGGGCCAGGGCCAGGACGCCTATCAGGGCGGGGATCGCCGCCTGGTAAGGATGATGCCTTTCCAGGTAAAGTGAAAGGTGGCCGAGGAGGGGAATTTTGAGCGGTTTTAATCCGATCGTGGGGACAATGCCGGCAATCCACTCCGGTTTAACAGGAGGGTAGCCGCTGCCTTCCTGGTCGCTATATTCGTTGGCATCACCCTGGGTGATAAAGCCGTTTTGAGCGTCACCGCCGCAAATGCGGTGCAGGGTCCATTCCTGTACGCCTTTTTCTTCAGCGCGGAAAACGATAATCTGCCCCTCCTTAAAAGTGCTATTGTCGCCGGCCGGCCAGAGAAAAACCAGGTCGCCCCGGTTTAGAAGCGGGGCCATGCTCCAGCTACGGACAGTCACCGCGCCTGTGGGCTTCTTCCGGATTAAGGTGGCCAGCGGGGCGGAGGCGATTAATAACAGCAGCAAAATTAAAACAGCGGTTATTATTTTTTTAAGCATGGCTCTCTCCTAGCAGCCTGTGTGAGAATTCTTCCCAAACAGGCAAGATTTAGGATCTCGATGTCGAATTAAATAGTATGAAAAAGTTTAAAGACTATCAACCTAACCAACTAATGCTTGTTCCGATTTGCATGAATGAATGGCTACCC